>CAZKBD010000041.1:0-14996 GCA_964550945.1 uncultured Methanosarcinales archaeon | reverse complement strand
ATAAAGGGGGATGACGATAGAGTTGAAAAAAAAGATTTAATCTCCAAATCAATAGAAAAATATAAAGAATTGATAAATCCTAAAGGGAAAATTTTTATTTTCATTGATGAAGTACAAGAAACTGGTGGATGGGAAAGCGCATTAAAAAGGATATATGACCTAGAAAAAGACATTAAATTTTTTATCTCTGGATCCAATTTCTCTTTGTCTAAAGAAGACTTATCGTACAAATTGGCTGGCAGAATTGCATATTTTGATTTGTACCCTATGAGCTTTAAAGAATCATTATCCCTTAAACCAAATGTTATGAAAGATAAAGTTACAATCCTCTCAAAGTCACATGAAATAAAACATTACCTTTTAGAATATGCTGAGTTTGGCGGTTTTCCTGAAGTTGTTCTTGAGAAGGATCATGAAAGAAAAAAACAACTTCTTCAATTTTATTATGACACAATAGTTTATAGGGATATAATCAAAAGAAGAGAAATAAGAAATACTAAAAAAATGGAGAGTATGATAGACTATTTTCTCCAAAATATATCAAATCTTATAAATTTTACAAAAGTCGGCAAACAAATATCCTTGTCAACAGATAGTGTTGGAGAATACACAAAATATTTGCAAGAGGCTTTTCTTATGTTTAATATATCATTACTAGCATTTTCTGTAAAAAAACAAGAGATAAACCCTAAGAAAGTATATTGTGTTGATACTGGGATAAGAAATGTAAAAGGATTTAGATTTTCACAGGATTATGGAAGGCTAATTGAGAATATGGTATTTATAGAGCTTAAACGAAGAAATTCTGCAAACCCTCTTGTTAAGATATTTTATTGGCAAAATAGGGAAGGAGAGGTAGACTTTATTATAAAGGATGGAGTAAAAGTTGACAGCTTAATTCAAGTTTGTTGGGATGTAGAGAATGAAATAACAAAAAATAGAGAAGTAAACAGCCTTATTAATGGGATGAAAGAATTTAAGTTAAACAATGGGCTGATTATCACTGAACGCTATGAGAAGGAAGAACTAGTAAAAGGCAAAAAAATTAAATTCATTCCACTGTGGAAATGGCTTTTACAGAATTAAGTTTAACTCAAAGCCACAATTATAGGTATCCTGCACTCATCTTCTGTACAGAAGTCAAATGCCTTGCCTATTACTGTGCCGTCTTTTGGCTCATTGTTTTTCATTGCATAGCCTGGCTTTGAGGAAGTTACAAGCAAATCTCCTGGCATAATATCTCCATTTTCATTGGTAACATAGGCATTTACTAATCCAGCTAACGAGACTGGATAGCCGTCCATTGGCCCTACAAATAAAACAGCAGTATCTGAGATTACTCCAGCTACTAATCTTGAATTTGGCTCATCACATTTCTTTATTACCTTATCACTTTCTGGATTAATACAAACAACATCTCCAAAGTCAATGTCATCATTTGTTGCATTCTTTAAGCAGGAAACATCTCCGTTACAGAATTGGTTGTCTCTGGACTCTATAGTGTCTATGTTTTCTGCAATATCTCCAACAGTCCAATATGCTCCTGCTGTTCCTCCTGTTGATGGTATATAGACTGTTCCATCAACCTCCAAGTCATCTGAAATATAAACATCATTGCTATCAGCAACATTTGCGTTGTCTTTAGTGCCTGCTCCGAAGTGGTTATATGCTTGGTCAGATGTTGTACCTGTAGTGATGCTTCCCTCAACAAGCAGTCTCCCATCTGTTGTTGGCGCTGTGCATCCTCCTGTTCCTACACACAATCCGCCTTCTCCTATACTCACAGCTCCTGCTGACTCTATAAATAACGCTTCTACAGCAGGAGTTCCTAATGTCTTTGTCCTGAAGTAAATATCGCTGCCAGTACCACTAAATAATGAATCAAAGTAAGTGTTTCCATTAACTGGGTCAAATGTTATTTTAGCTCCATAAACATGAGGTGAACCTATTGCAGTAAGGGTTATCGATGAATTACTTATGCCATCTCCTGCATCCACTAATACTTTTACTTCTTTTGTAGTATTATACACATGAAGGTTAGATGCAGGAGATGCTGTTCCTATTCCTACCTTTCCTACTGAAGTTATTCTCATCCTTTCGCCAGTTGCTACACCATCAGCTCCTGACTCAGTTGCCTTTGTTGAAAAAATAATATCTATAGGGACATAACCTGCTGAGGGAACGCCATTCACCTTAAATCCAATATTAGCGCCATGAAAGTATTCAGAGCCATCGTATCCTTGTCCAAATATAACCCCTATATGGTCTGCATCATTTACTATTGTGGGGGTATTTTTTGTCCCCCTGCTTTTTTCTAATGTGATTACCGCTGCTGCTATCCCCCCAATATGTTCTGAAACTGTAAGCCCCCTATGGTCAATTATTCCCAAATCATCAGATATCTCTAGCTGATTAGTCGGTATTGATGTTCCAATCCCAACAAATCCAGAAGAATTAACAAACAAGAATGAATTAGAGCCGTTAGTTATGTTCAACAAAGAGCCATTGCCTTGAATATGGAGTTTTACTAATGGGTTAATTGTGCCAATTCCTACTTTTGTATTTATAGAAGCGTTATGTAAAATATTATTGCCTGAGACCCATGCTGAAGTATATCCAGTTTCTCCTCTATTCACTTTCTTTCCTAATGTTGTGTTTAGGTTTGAGATGTTTGTCCGCAGTTGAGTGTCATTGGCTTTAAGGTTAGTCCAGTTTAGATTGACAGAGCTTCTAATGTCAGTTGCGTTACTGCTTATTTCTGCTCTTGCTTTAGTTATGTTATTATCTATTGACGTTCTTGTGTTAGTTATGTTCTGGGTTAATCCTAGGTTTATCTCGTTTAATGCTGTTGAAGTTAGGATTCCAGTCAATTCAGAGCCATCTCCGTAGAATTTGGTTGCGTTTACATCTCCATTAGAAGAGATATTTACTTTATTTGCTCCTATTGTCAAATCTTCTGATGGTGATTCTGTGCCAATTCCTAAGCTTCCATTCTCATTAAGCACCATTTGAGCTGCTTCTGCACCAGCACCGTTCCTGTTCATAAACTCTATTGTGCTGCCATAAAGCCCAGAAGTGTTTGAATCTAAATGCCATCTTAGCCTTCCAACACCTTGCCAATCAGAGCCATTATAAGCTTGTGCTGAGAATGTTCCTGCTGTATCTCCTAAAGCCAATGCTGTTGGCGCTGCTTCTGTTCCTCTTGCGCTTCTTACACCAATAAACGCACCATTTCCAGCAGTTGGCCTGTAGCCAGTCATATAGATTGAGCCTGCTGCACCATCATTTACTATTTCTAGATTAAAGTCTGGAGATGATGTGCGTATTCCTACTCTATTTGTTGCAGAATCTACATAAAGAGTGTTTGAATTCACTGCCATGCTGTTTGTTACATTGAGGCTGTTTAATGTTGCATCTGTGTTGTTTGCTATCTTGCTTCCATCTGTTGCAGTTATCCCAGTTATACCAGTTCCATCTCCATAGAATTTGGTTGCGTTTACATCTCCTGATGAGGAGATGTTTACTTTGTAATTGTTGATTATTAGATTTCCACTGATATTGACTATACCTGACTGTATAAACATTGTTTCGTTAAAGCTAGCGGTTCCGTTAACATCTAATCTAAAATCAGCTGACCTTGTTCCAATAGCCACACTGCTATTCATAAAGAAAAAAGATGGATTTGAAAAAGCATCATTTCCTGAATATTCAACTCCTTGCGGATTAACAATAAATCTCCCATAAGTGGAACCACCAGCTGTGAACGACTGCCAAACCTTACCAATAGTGTTGTCTGCATTTATTGTTAATATGTCATTACCCCCACTAATCTCCAGTTTTCCGCTTGGGGTGCTTGTTCCTATTCCAACATTATTGTTATCAGCATCAACATATAAAACATTAGTATCAACGCTTAAATTTCCTAATAAAATTGTATTATTTGTTACGTTTAATAAAGTGACATTTAAGTTTTTTAAAGAAGCGTCAGTTCCGTTTGCTATCTTGCTTCCATCTGTTGATGACTCTCCTCTATCTGCTTTTAATCCTAAGGTTGTGTTTAAGCTGGAAATGTTGGTTAGCAGATTAGTTCTGTTTAAGTTGATTGAGCTTCTTATGTCAGTTGCATTTGTGTCTATGTTGCCTCTTAACTCGGTTTTGTTGCCGATATCAGCCTGTACTAAATCTGCATCGCTAAAAATTGTATCTGCATCAGCGCAAACATTATCAGCAGTTCCTTTTACATTAGCGCAGTCTATGTTTCCAACAAAGCCCAATGCAGTTATGTTTCCTGCTCCTTCTGTTGCGTTTATTAAAATAGTCGTGTTTCCCCTTATTACGCTTATATTTAGGATTTTTAGGTTAGCGTCTGTCCCATTAGCTATCTTGCTTCCATCTGTTGATGATTCTCCTCTATCTGCTTTTAATCCTAAGGTTGTGTTTAAGCTGGAAATGTTGGTTAGCAGATTAGTTCTGTTTAAGTTGATTGAGCTTCTTATGTCAGTTGCATTAGAGCTTATTTCTGATCTTAGCTTTGTGGCATTGTCATCTATCATTGCTGTTGTTGCATAAGCTCCTAATTCAGCTCTGTCCAGCTTAAGGCCTAAGCTTGTGTTAAATGCAGTCAAGTTAATCCATGCTAAGGAAATGTTATTTGTTATGTATGTCCAGTTGAGCTGCATCCTAGAAACTAAGTCTGTGTGATTTGTTACTATTTCTGCTCTGACTGCTGTGATATTGCTTGTTATGTCAGTTCTTAATATAGTGCTTATTGAAGTTATGTTATTTACAATTGAAGCTCTTGTATCTGTTATGTTCTGGGTTAACCCTATGTTTATCTCGTTTAATGCTGCTGAAGTCAGGATTCCAGTCAACCCAGTTCCATCTCCGTAGAATTTAGTTGCGTTTACATCGCCTGCTGATGAGATGTTTACTTTATTATTTACGACTAATGAATGGCCCGGCGTACTTATCCCGATCCCAACAAATCCAGATGAATTTACGAACAAGAATGTGTCAGTTCCATTGGTTATATTCAATAATGAGCCATTGCCTTGAATGTGGAGCTTTACTAATGGAACAGTTGTTCCAATCCCAATCCTTCCTGTTGAGTTATACAACATCCCATCACCTATTGTCCATGGTGAAGCCCCTCCAACTCCAGTCAATCCTAAACCATCTCCAATAAATGCTCCTCTGAATGTTGTTGCATTGATCTCTCCAAAAGGAGACATATTTATTTTATACCCTCCAATTACCAAATCTTTGCTTATATTAACATAACCGGTTATGTTATAGCTGCCATTCATGACATCTCCTGTCCTTAAGGTATAATTTCTAAATACAGCTTCAACAGAGCTTACATTATCACTCATCACTAATTCAGTTGCATCAGAAGGGCCGCCAGCATTTACTATTATCTCATCACCTAATGGCTGGTCATCTCCAAATATGACATCTGCATTAACAAAACTCGTTGAGCCATAATCAATTAACGCCACTAATTGATAATCTTTTCCAGCAGTTAGATTCAATGTATAATTTTTACCTAAGATTAGATTAAACACTCCCTGGCTGTCAACAATATCATTAAAGGTTGAGTTCCAGACAACAGATCCAAAATTATTCAAGTCAGTTATATTGATCCTTATAGAAGCTGGCGTGATTGCATTGCCTGTGCTCTGATTAGCCAACTTTCCCTGATAGCTTATATAGGTTGGGACAGTAGCTGCAGCTACAAGTGAAGCTAAAGCTGCAAAGATGAATAAATACATCATCTTTTTTGCAAGAATCATTTTTTCTTAGTAACCTCTTGATATTTTAAGATTAGAGCTCTGATTCCTTCGCGAGCAATCTCAGCCTGATTATTAAAAAGCCCAGAATCAATCAATTCCTTCATTTGGCTTTTGATCTCTTTGCCAATCCTAATATGCAAAAGTTCATCCATTTATACTCTATATCACTTATTGATATTAATGATATATAAGCTTTTCTATTGTATTACTAAACTTCCTATAAGATGTATCAATTTGATATATATTTGATATTATCTACGAAAACAAAAGCGCAACAAAAAAGGTGTCACTTTCGAAATGTTAAGTAAGGAAAAGATATCTATTTGGCACTAATTTTCCGTGATTTACTGCTTTTTTGTGCTTTATACAAGAACTATGTAAATTACAATGAGCTGTTTGATGAACGGTCGCTAAATATATCCTAATCCAAACCAATCATCTTCTGGAAAAACTGGTATGCTCTGTTAGAGCACAAATATCTATTTTAAATACTGTCATTTTTTGACAGTCTTTGGAATGATGCCCGGCTTTAGAATTTATAGCCCGCACAAATTCACTTTGATTTGGATGGGTTAATAAAGAGAATTCTAACAAGTATAAAACCCAATTTATAATTAAAAAATGCCAAAAACCGCCCATCAGATGGGGGTGTGCATGTTTAAAGCCACAGCAAACAAGGAAAAGCTGTTTATCGCTTGAGAAAAACAACTGTTGAGCCGGTGATTGGCAACCTCAAAGAGAACTTTAGGTTCAGAGAGTTTTTTCTTCGAGAGTTGGAAAAATCAAATTTAGGGTATTATTGGGCGGCTTCCGCTGCTGCCTTCCAATTCTTTTGTTAACTCCCAGATATATTTTCCTTTCTTTTCTCCCTTCAACCCAACAACAACCTTCTTGCAGTTATACATCTTGCCAAAAAAAACAAGGCTGTTTGTATCTGCGTTCTGAAAATTAAGTTTTGCTTCAACTGCATAAATCTCTTTGCGGTTTAGAATAAAATCTACCTCTTGCTTGTTCGTCGTTCTCCAAAAATTAATTCTATCGCTCTTCTTCATTAATTCCAGAAAAACAAAAGTTTCAAAAACATTTCCGAAAATTATCTTTGGAAATTCTTTTAACCAAAGTAAGTGCATTATCCCTGTGTCCAGCATAAACACTTTTGGATTTTTAAATAACTCACTTCTTAAATTTTTATGAAACGGCGCAATTCTTCTTATTATAAACGTATTTTCAAGCAGATCAAGATATTGTAAAACGGTTTCCCTATTTATCCCAGCTGCATTTGATAATTCTGAAATATTTAGGATTTGCCCTGATTGCGATGCTAACACTTCAAGCAGTTTATTGAATAAGGATATATTTCTAATATTGCCTATATCCCTTATATCCTTTCTGATGTAAGTGTTAATTATCTGGGATAAGTACACATGCTTTTTTTCTTCTTTGCTCTCTAGCACTATTTTTGGTAAGCCCCCGAACTTGATGTACTCCTCCGCCAAAATAATCAGCTCATCATTAATAATTTGGGCATTTTCCGTTTTTAACTTGTAGGTTCTATTTTTAAATTCTAGAAACTCTTCAAGGCTTAATGGATAAAGCTGAAACGCAATTATTCTCCCTGCAAGGCTTTCTTTAAACTTTTTCCTTATTTCAAATGTGGAAGATCCTGAAACTAATAATTTTACTTTAGGGAAATGGTCATGCATGACTTTTATAAACTTTGTAGGATCTTTTAAGTATTGTATTTCATCAATTATGAGGTATATCCTCTTTTTTTCGTCTGCGCCTTTTTGGATAAGGTAATTGTAGACCTGCTCTGTACCTTGGTTGCATAGGTCTAACAAGTTTTGCAGTTCTAGATCAAAATAAAAAACATTTTCCTTGATGTGGTTTTGCATTAGATAATTCAATAGGGAGGTCTTTCCTACCTGCCTAGCTCCGTGTATTATTATTGCCTCTCTGGAATCTAAATAGGCCGCTATTTTGTTTACCATCTCCCGTTTATATATTTTATCTACCATAGTATAAAAAATATTATGTTTTTTGTATAGTATAGTATAACTTATATATAAATCTTTCTGATATTGATAATTCCATTTTTGGAAACATGTTTTCAAAATTGAAAACATTTATATACCTTATTAGCCATTGTAGCGTTTTAATGAGTGGTTTAAGGGCGCTTACTCAGTTATTAGATTCTAAACTAAAGAATATTCTAGATGTTTTTCTGCAAAATAAAGGTCAGTTATTCCATTTGAAAAAGCTTTCAGAAGAAAGCAAGGTTCCTTTAGCAACAACCTTCCGCTTAGTCTCAAAATTAGTCGGATCTGGTTTTTTGGATATAACTTTAGTCGGCAAGATCAAGCTCTACAAAATAAAGGAAAAATTGCCTTCTACAGATGTTTTAATTGATTCAAAGGCTATCAAGCTCATTAGGGTTTTCTCAGAGAATAAAGACGAGATTTTCCACTTAAAGAAACTTAGTTCTGAAGCCAAGGTGCCCTTAACCACGACTTCCAGGCTGGTTTCTGAATTGGTAAAGAAAGGATTTGTCGAGGTGGTTTATGTCGGTAAAATGAAGCTGTATAAAACTAAAAGGAGGGTAGAATTTTGAAAGGATCAGGCAGAAAACAAAACCTGAATAAGATTTTGATAGTGATAAGCCTGATCTTGATCCTATCTTCATTATTTGCATTAGGAGCTGTGAAAGAACAGCAAGAAGTAAGATTAACTTACAAGATTGACTCAGGAGTCAGAAGAGATGTAGTAAACGAATCAGGAGTGCAGTTAACCTCCAATGTAAGAGCAGGAACTATACCTCAAATACTTACTGAAAGCGGAGTAATACTTGACTTAATGCAGTCAGTATTGCCTCCAACAATAATAGACACAAGAAGCTTGTTCAATTTCAGCGCATTAAAGACAGAGGTTGTTTGGACAGCATTATCTCTTGTATTAAACAACAGCAACGGCACAATTGACTTTGAAAGCACTATTGACTTGAGCAATGTTCCTGTTTTAGACTTGGACAAAAATGTCAATATCAGCTACAACTATATTTATGTAAATGGAAGCGCAGTGCCTCAGTTCAATAGAACTGCAAAGATCACAATATCAAACTTAACTTTCAGCAATGTTAGGGTGCTAAAAGATGGCTCTGATTGCGTTGATTGCACTATCATTAGTTACAGCTACAATAATCTGATGTTTAATGCTCCTGGATTCACTGTTTACCAGGCAGCAAATGGAAGCATAGCTCCTGCAATAAAGATCTCAACAAGGGTGAATGTAACTAATGCAACGATGAACATAAGCGGAAGCAGCTATAACAATTCATATCCTGCAAATGTAACGATAGATATAGGCCGTGATGGAATTGTTGAATGGAACTTCACCAACACATTAAACGCAACAGAACAGCAATTCACAAATATAACTGATTCATTAAACAGCCTATTGAGAGATTGCAGCTGCAGCGGATGTAGTTTAGCTAATAGCGGATTGACTTGTACAATTGATGTGGCAATCAGCTCACAAAAACAAGGAACAATTGTTTTAAGCGGCCTAAACATAAGCCAGGTTATCAGAAATGCCAGCTGGAGCAGGGGAACCAGCTACAATCTGATTGATCTGGATGATTACTTCTATGACCATAATGGAGATAGCTTAACTTATACCTCTAAAGGTAACTCAAGTATTACTGCTACAATTAGTAATGGCATTGTAACTTTAGATGCTGGTAATTGGTATGGCCAAGAGAATATCACTTTCTACGCTAATGATAGCTTGAATATCACCAAGAGCAATAATATTACTTTAGATATTAATTATGTGAAAGTTTGTGGAGACGGAACTTGTGAGGCTGGAGAGGGTTGCTCAAGTTGTATAGCCGATTGTGGAAGTTGCCCACCTCAAACATGTGCAGGAGTGGATTGCAATGATAATGATGCTTGTACTACAGACAGTTGTTCTGGTGGATCATGTTCTAATAATCAGATAACTTGCGATGATAGCAATGCTTGCACAGATGACGGCTGCAACAGCGCAACTGGCTGCGTATATACACCAAACACTGCAAGCTGCAGTGATAATAATGCCTGCACTGAAAATGATGTTTGCTCAAGTGGAAGCTGCTCTGGAACTCCAAAGGTATGCAGCCCAATATATGGACAACAATGCTGGGACAACAGCATACCTCAGTGCACACCAACATGCAGCGCAGGAAATTGTGGAACTTGCACACCAACATGCCCAGTTTGTGTAGAGAGCTGGCAATGTACTGCATGGGGCAGCTGTATTGGAGGGCAGCAGACAAGAACTTGCACAGATCAAAATAACTGCGGAACAACTGCAAATAAGCCACCATTAACACAGCCTTGCGTTGGATGCGCTACTGCTGCAGATTGCACTGATGCTAGCTTATGCACTACAGACAGCTGCGTCAATAATGTATGCCAGAATGCTGCAATTATTTGCCAGGATTCAACTAAATATTGTGTCCAAACAGCTGAATGGATAAGCTGCCAAAATACCTGCAGCCAATCTAATGGTTTATGCAGCGACTGCAGCTCAACTTTAGTATGCCCAATCGATGTATGCTATAATCATCCATGTCCTGATTTAGAGATTACCTGCCCAAGTGGAAATACTGTAAGTTGTCCAAGAGTTTGCGAAGATAATGGAGGAACTGCTCAATGCAGCTCTTGCGATCCGGCTGACTTATGCGCTGATCCTTGTGAGGGCGTAACTTGCAGAGATCGTTGCTCTGGAGACAGCTTATACAGCAGCGGCACTTGTGAAGACGGAGCTTGCGTATATTCAACAGAAGAGTGTGAATTTGGATGCAGCAATGGGGAATGCAAGGATGAGATTATTGTGCCTGAGCTTGAGATAGATAAGGCATTCAAAACAGAAGTAGGAGTGAATCTAGTGCCTTGCGTAAATGTAACCAAATGGATTAGTGGAAAATCATTGGCAATTGGCGCAGCAGATGTCAAAGGGATTTACAATGTTCCAGAAGGCTATGATACAATAATGCAGCCATTTGAGTTAGACTGTAATGGAGACTCCTTAGACTTTACATTCAGCATACCAGATAATTACGTTGATGTGCATACAATCAAATGTACCAAAGGAGTGTGCGCTCCAACAGAAATGACAAAGCTAACCAGCCTTTTATGCGGAGATAAGATAGTCAAGGAATGGCGCAAAGAAGAGGTATTCAAGCCAGAAGTTGCGCTAATTGATGTTGAACAGCTGAATATAACATTATCATCATTGAACTCTGCATTACAAAGCGGAAAAACAAAGATCAAGTTTATTGGAAAAGGAGCAGAGAATGTAACAGTCAGCCTATCAACAGAGAAAGAGCCTGAGCCAAAGAACCCAAGCTTGATGATAATAGGATCCCCATTAAAATTGAAGCTTGACAGAGCAGTAAAAACAGGAACCACAGTTACACTGCCTTATGTGCTTACTAAAGAAATCGATGAAGACAGCATTGCGCTTTATGGAAGGAGAGGAGATGACTGGGAGTATATTGGAGGCAAGCTAAACAAGGAGGCTAAAACAGTAATAGCGAATATTAAGGATATTAGTAAATACGCTAACCAGGATAATGAGATACATCTCTCATTGATGGCTGTCATTTGCGTAAACTGCTTGGAAAGCAATTTTGCAAAAGTATATGAGCCAAAAGAAGGCAGCAGAGATGCAATTATTCTGGTGCATGGCTTGGGAGGAAGTCCAGAATCCTACAGAGCCATAATTGATGATATTAAGCTGACAAACCAGCCATTCCAGACATGGACATTTGGCTATCCTTATGAAAAAGCTATTGAAGAAAATGCAAAAGAGCTTGCTGAACAGCTTGAACTTCATTCAGGAGAGTATGATAATGTGTATATTATTGCTGCCAGCCTTGGCGGATTGATAACGCAAAAGGCGTTATATGATAGCTTTAATGAAAACAGCGAATCAGTAAAATATGGTTATCTGGCTAAAGTCAAGAAGGTTGTTTTGGTTGGAGTTCCAAATGAGGGAAGCCCAGGGGCAGAGATTTATAAGAACTTATTCAAAGATGTTATCAATAGGAAAGGCACTGGGACATTATTCAATCCAAACAGCCCTGTGATTGATGAGCTTGTAAAAGGAAGCATTACTCCAAGAGTTCCAGGCATTGATTATTATGTTATAGCAGGAACTAAGCCATACGAATTCAATCTTGTATTGTTCAAAGTATCAAGTAGCGATCTATTCGAGAAAGGCGTAAAGAACGATGGATTGGTCTCAATCTACAGCGCTCAAAATATTGGCGGCGAATACATCAATGATATGTGCAAGGATTATTGGGAGCTGGATGTAACCCACACAGAATTGATTGATCACCCATTAGCCAGGCAGTTGATTGAGAAGATAATCGCTCAGGAGATATTAAAGCTAAAAGGAGCTCAAGCTTCACTTGGAAGCAGCAGATACTTCAATTTGGCTATTGATGAATGCTCCTCAGAAGATAAGTATATAATAATCGGAAAGAAGATTAGCGATGAAGAAATATTCACCGTTTGCTCTTGCGGCAATGGTGTATGCGGCGAAAATGAGGACGCAATAAGCTGCCCAGCTGACTGCGCAGCATTCTTCTCGCCAGAAAGAGTGTATTACTTCTTGGTATATCTGCTGTTGATACCTTTATTGTTAATCCTAAGCTCATTTGCATACAGGCAGTACAGAATGCTGAAATTGCCTTTGGCTGCAAGGAAAGAACTGGCTGAATTTGACAAGCTGATTAAGCTTGCGAATAAATACCTAAGAGCCAAGCTAACAGAAAAAGCAACCGCTGTGTACATAAGATCAAGAGCAGTATATATAGATTTAATAAAAATCGGGCTTGGCAAGAGCCAGGAAAAGAAGCTCTATTCAAAAGTCAATGATCTTTATGAGACAATAAGAAAGCACGAAGAGTTTAGTGCTGTCAAAGATAAGAAACTAATTCAGTTTGATCTGCTGTATCTAGAAGCGCAGAGCTGCATCAAAGACAGGCTGGAACAGAAAGCAATCAAGAGTTATATTGAATTAAAAGCCGTTTATACAGAACTAGTAACGCTGCATTTAGGCTTGTTCAAAGAATACGGGCTTTATAAGAAAGTAAAAGAGATATACCGAAGTATAGAGGGAATAAAGGCAACAGAGATAAATGACAAGCTGTGGAGATTCAATGAGCTGTATAACAATTCAAAAGAGCATATCAAAGAAAGAAATATTGAAGAAGCCTCTAAGGAGTATAGAGAGCTTAGAACAACTTATATCGATTTGGTAGGATTGCATATCGGAATTATTAGGGAATTGATGTTATACGCAGAAGTAAGAGAGGTTTACAGGTTATTAAAACAGCTAACAGAAGAAAAAGCAGATGAGAGATTTGACAGATTCAACAATCTAAAGATCCAGGTAAACACCCTAGTTGAAGAAGAAAAACTGAAACAAGCTGTTAACGAATTCAAGAAACTAAGGGCTTGTTACATCCACCTAATAAGATCAGGCATAGGCAACAAACACCAGCTGTACAGGCAGGTAAACTTCAGTTATCACCAGATAAGGCGCTTAGAGAAGAACAAAAGGTTATTGCATTTCAAAATATTAGTAGATGATTTCAAGCGCAATGTCGAAACAAAAAATATCGAAAAAGCCATAGTTGTCTACAAAGAGATTAGGGTTGAATACATAAATTTGGTAAAATCAAGCTTCATTAATTGCTTGTTGTATAAAGAAACCAATAAGTGCTACAATCTATTAAATGACTTGCGTAGAAAAGAAAGGCTAAACCAATTCTACACATTAATATCCAAAATAAAAGAGCAGATCAGCCTAAAGGATAGTGCTGCCTTTGAAAGCTATAACCAGCTGAGAGCATTGTATGTTAGTTTGGCTGGACTAACTGGGCTGGCAGGGTTAGGATTAGCTGGAAGCTACAGATTGTATCTGGAGATTAGGGCTGTTTGTAGGTTACTTAAAAACCAAAGAAAAGAGCAACGATTGGACCAATTCGATACATTACTCACAGCTCTAAATCAAGATATTGAAACAAAAAATATTGAAAGTGCTTCAGCCAAGTATAGGGAATTAAGAGCAATATACATCCGCCTGATAAGATCTGGAGCAGTTAATTGGTTCAGTTTATACAAAGAAGCCAGGCAAGGCTATAGTTTACTTAAAGATTTCAATAAAAATGAAAAGTTATCCCAGTTTAATGAGTTAGCATCTAAAGTTAGGGAGCAGATCAGCCTAAGGGATATTGCTGCCTTTGAAAGCTATAACCAGCTGAGAGCAGCTTATGTCATCTTGATAAAATCAAGCATGTTTAATTGGTTTAGCTTGCATAGAAAGATTAACGAAAATTACAAACTGCTCAAAGCCATTCAAAAGGAAAAAATAGTAGAGCAATTTGATAGCCTATTAATAAAAACAAAAGAACAAATTAATGCAAAAGACATCTCAGCCCTAAGCAGTTATAAACAGCTGAGAGTGGTTTATATCGATCTTGCTGTTAGATTTGGAGCAGGCTACTCTGTTTATTATAAAGTCAAAGAGATTTACAAGCTGCTAAGCGAATTCAGAAAAGAGCATATCAATGAGCAGATAAAAGGATTTGAGGATTCTGCCGCAAAAATAAACGAGTTGGTCCGCACAGATCCCAAAGAAGCGCATAAAGAATATAATCGACTAAGGAGCAGCTTTGTTGAATTAGTAAACCTGAATATAGGGATTAAAGAAAGCAGGCTATACCTAGAGATAAGAGAAGTTTACAGTTTATTAAACAAAACAAAAAAGCAGATCGTCAAAGATAAGCAATCAGCAGAGTTTAACAGCTTGTATGATGAGATTAAAAGTCTTATAAGTGCCGGCTCTCTGGTAAAAGCAGCTGTACTCTACAAAAAATTAAAGTCCGAATATATTGGGCTTATTCGCTTAAATCTAGGTTCTGGCTTGTATAAAAGAATAAAAGAGGTTTATAGTTCTATCAACCGCCTGCAAGAAGACCAAATAATAAAGATTGTTGATGAAACAAACCGCCTTATCAAAGAAGGCCGTATAAAAGAAGCCTTAGCTAAGTATGAAAGATTAAATTCTATTTATATAAATATTTTAAATGCCCAGAAAGGGCTTATAAAAAAATACTTGGTTTACAGATGCATCAAAGGAATTTATAAA
>CAZKBD010000040.1:0-15053 GCA_964550945.1 uncultured Methanosarcinales archaeon | reverse complement strand
TAAAAGACATGGGAGAGATAGCAAAAGATTGCAACAAATGGGGCATGCCTCTTTTAGCGATGATGTACCCTAGAGGTAAAAAGATAAAAGACGAGAAAGATGTTGAGGTTGTAAAGCTGGCAACAAGAGTTGGCGCAGAGTTAGGAGCGGATATTGTTAAAACAAATTACACAGGAGATATTAAATCATTCAAGGAAGTTGTAGATGGCTGCCCTGTGCCGGTTATTATTGCTGGCGGCTCTAAGGATGATGAAAAAACAACATTAAAGATGATTGAAGATGCGATGAAAGCAGGAGCCGCAGGCGTAGCAATGGGCAGAAATTCATTCCAGCATGATAACCCAAGCAGATTCATCAAGGCTGTTTGTGAGGTTGTGCACAAAGGAAAAAGCGCTCAAGATGCTTTGAAATCAATTAAGTAGTTAGGTGGATCTAATGAAAAAACTGTGGGTTAATGTAGTGAAGTGGGATAAGAAGATTGTAACAACCGCTTTGGAGAGTAATGCTGACGCTTTATTAATCCCAAAAGGATTCACGAAAAGGGTCAAGGAGTTGGGATTAATCAAGACTGTGAGTGAAGACGGCGATTTAAAAATCGGCAGAGATGTTGTAATTGTCAGTATCAACAGCAAAGAAGATGAGAAACTTGCCCTAAAAGAATCAAAATCAAAAATAGTCGTTATAAAAACAAAAGACTGGAGGATAATCCCCTTAGAAAACCTGATTGCTCAGACAAAAGGCCTGATTGCCGAAGTAAAAAATGCAAATGAAGCAAAGACAGCGCTGGAAATACTGGAGAAGGGTGTTGACGGAGTTTTATTGACAACTACCGATTTAAGTGAGATAAAAAAGACCGCTGCATTGATAAAAAAATCTAGTGAGAATATTAGTTTAGTTAAGGCTAAGATAATAAATATTAAGGCAGTTGGAACTGGCGACAGGGTTTGCATTGACACATGCACAAACATGAAGATAGGCCAGGGAATGCTTGTTGGTGATTCCAGCTCTGGAATGTTTTTGGTGCATTCTGAATCAGTCGAGAATCCATATGTTGAGCAAAGGCCGTTTAGGGTTAATGCTTCAGCAGTCCACGCTTATATTAAAGTGCCTGATGGCAAGACAAAATACCTGTCTGAATTAAAGACAGGAGCAGAAGCGCTAATTGTTGATTCAGAAGGAAATACTGAGATAGCCATAGTTGGCAGAACAAAAATAGAGAAAAGACCCTTGATGATGCTAGAAGCTGATGCAAACGGCAAAAAGATATCATTGATACTTCAAAATGCTGAGACAATAAGGCTTGTCAAGCCCAATGGAAAGCCCATCTCAATTGTAAAATTAAAGAAAGGCGATGAAGTTCTTGCTTATACAGAAGAAGCAGGGCGCCATTTTGGAATGAAGATAAAAGAAACAATAACCGAGAAATGATATGTACACCAATAATTGCTTCAACAACAAAAGGAGCACTAAAAGATATAGAAAAAGCAAGAACAGATTTAGTAGAGTTAAGGCTGGATTTTATTAGGGATATTGACATAGAGAAGCTGCTAAGAACAAAGAAAAAAAAGATCATCACCTGCAGAAAAAAGGCTGAAGGAGGTAATTTTTCTGGCAGCGAGAATGAAAGGATTAAAATCATTAAGCAAGCTCTTGAATTCAGCCCAGATTTTGTTGATATCGAGTTAAGTTGTGGAAAGAGCATCATTGATGATTTAAAAATGATAATTAAAAAAAACAAAAATAAAACTAAGCTGATAATTTCATGGCATGATTTCAAGAAAACTGATAATAAAAAAATAAATTCGGTTTTCAATAAGATAAAAAATCTGAATCCAGACATCATAAAGATAGTAACCTTTGCTAACTCAATAAATGACAATCTTGCAATCTTCGATTTGATAAAAAAAGCAAAGAAGCAGAATAAAAAGATCACTGCGTTATGCATGGGTGAGAAAGGCGAGATTTCAAGGATACTGAGCCCTATTTTCGGAGCTGAACTTACATTTGGGAGCCTGGCAAAAGGAAAAGAGTCTGCTTCAGGCCAGATGCCTGCAGATGTTTTGAATGAAGTTTATAGGATTGATGAACTAAAAAACCCGAAAATATTTGGTTTAGTCGGCAATCCAGTAATGCATAGCAAAGGATTTATCATCCATAATAAATCATTTCAGAAGTTAAAGCTGGATAATGTATATGTAAATTTTTTAGTAGATGATATGAATTCATTTATCAAGAAATTTAAAAGTATTATCGGTGGGGTAAGTATAACAATACCCTACAAAACAAGCATTATCAAGCATCTAGACAAAATAGATGCAACTGCAAAGGATATTGGTGCTGTCAATACAGTGGTTAAGGTAAATAACAAGTTAATCGGATTTAATACTGACTGTGTTGGCGCGATAAGATCACTAAAAAACAAAACTACAATCAAAAACAAGAATGTTTTAATGATTGGCGCAGGCGGAGTAGCAAGAGCTATTGCGTTTGGCATTATTAAGGAAAAAGGCAAGCTAATCATCTTGAACAGGACAGTAAAAAAAGCAGCAAAGTTAGCCAAGGAATTAAGATGCGGATTTGGTGGATTCGGAGATATAAATAAAATGAAAAATGTTGATGTTTTGATTAATTGCACTTCAATGGGGATGTTCCCGAAAATAACTGATAGTCCAATTAAAAAAGATGTTTTGAAAAGAATAATGGGCAAAAAAGGGATTGTTTTTGATTCAATATACGCTCCAACAGAAACAAAATTGCTGAAAGATGCAAAATCTGTTGGATTAAAAACGCTCTCAGGCCTGGAATTATTTATTAACCAGGCTGCTGCGCAATTTAAATTGTGGACAAATAAAGAAATGCCTAATGTCAGGAGGTTAATATGAAATTAATAGTAAAACCAGTGAGAAAATTGAAAGGAGAAGCAGTTATTCCTAGCTCCAAATCTCATACTATCAGGGCAATAATCATCGCCTCTCTTGCAGAAGGGATTTCCAAGATAAAAAATCCGCTGGATTCTGCTGATACAAAAGCAGCAGTTAATGGCTGCAAAGCATTAGGCGCGAAAATCAATCAAGAGAATAAAGATGAGTGGATCATCGAAGGATTTGATGGCAAGCCTGTTGAGCCAAAGGAAAAAATTGACACATTAAACAGCGGAACTTCAACTAATTTGTTGATGTCTGTCGCTGCTTTAGGCAATTTCAAAGTTATTATAGATGGCGATGATTCCATAAGGCAAAGAACAGTTCAGCCTTTGATTGGCGCCCTAAACAAATTAGGAGCAAAAGTTAAATCAATAAATAATAATGGCTGCCCCCCTATAGAAATTCAAGGCCCAATAAAAGGCGGCAAAACAGAGATTGATTGCAAAAGCTCTCAATATATATCCAGTTTATTGATAAGCTGCCCATTAGTTGGTGGAGATACAGAAATCATTTTGAAAAATGTGTGTGAACAGCCCTATATAGAGATGACAATGAGATGGTTAGATGGACAAGGCATAGAATTTACACACAAAGGTTTTGAATCGATTAAAATAAAAGGAAAACAAAAATACAAAAGTTTTGAAAAAACAATCCCGGCAGACTGGTCTAGCGCCACATTTATTTTATGTGCTGCTGCTATCACAGAATCAGATGTGTTGATCAAAGGCCTTGATATAAATGATACCCAAGGAGATAAAGCTGTTATGGATTACCTGAAACAGATGGGAGCAGACATCAGGGTAGTGGAAGAGGGAATTTTAGTTAGAGGAAAAACTTTGCTAGGCCAGGAGCTTGATTTAAATAAGACTCCTGATGCTTTGCCCGCAATTTCAATTGTTGGCTGCTTTGCAGAAGGCACAACAATTATAAAGAATGTTGCACATGCTAGGATAAAGGAAACAGATAGAATAAATGTCATGAAGGAAGAGCTTTCAAAAATGGGAGCAGATATTCAGGAGACTGAGGATGGATTAGTTATTAAAAAAAGCAAACTAAAAGGAGCAAAGGTCAATGGGCATGATGATCATAGGGTTGTTATGGCTCTAAGTTTGGCAGGCCTTATTGCTGATGGTACAACAGAGATTGAAACAGCAGAAGCTATTAATGTTACTTTTCCAGATTATGTTGAAATAATGAAAAATATTGGTGCAAATATGGAGGTTAGGTAAAATGATGGGCAATACATTTGGGAGATTATTTAGGATCACAACATGCGGCGAGTCTTATGGTATTGGTAAGGGCTCTGGATTATCCGTAATAGTAGACGGAGTGCCGCCAGGATTAAAAATAACCAATCAAACTATCCAGAAAGAGCTTGACAAAAGAAAGCCCGGCATTGGAAAATTAAACAGCCCTAGATTAGAGACTGACCAATGTGAGATATTTGCAGGAATTGGCCAGGAAGGGGTTACAACAGGCGCTCCGCTTGGAATAATAATCTATAATGTAGATACACAACCAGTGCATATCCAGCAATACAAAGACTACAAGGATATTTTCAGGCCAGGCCATGCAACCTACTCTTTTTTCCTCAAATATGGGGAATCCCAAGATTGGTGTGGAGCTGGGCGATCTTCAGGAAGAGAAACAGTAGCTAGAGTAGCTGGAGGGGCAGTTGCCAAGTTTATTTTAGAGAGAGAAGGCATTGAGATTTTAGGCTACACAAAGGAATGCGGCGGCATTAGGGCTAAAGACATGAGCTTTGAAGAAATCAAAAAGAATTACAGGAAAAATGAAATCAACTGCCCTGATCTTGAAGCTGCCAAAAAAATGGAGAAAAAAGTGCTTGAAATAAAAGAAGAAGGCGATACAGCAGGAGGAATAATAGAGATAATTGCCCATAATGTGCCTCCTGGATTAGGCGAGCCTGTCTTCGATAAGATAAATGCGTCAATAGCCCATGCTCTATGCAGCATTGGAGCAATAAAAGGCATTGAGTTTGGAGCTGGATTTAAAGTGGGAAGTATGAAAGGAAGCGAGAATAATGATCAGCCATATATCCAAAACGGAAAAGTTAGGTTCAAGACTAATAATGCAGGCGGTGTTTTAGGAGGGATAACAAACGGAGAGGATATTGTAGTTAGGTTGGCAGTAAAACCCACTCCAACAATCTCCAAGCAGCAAACATCAATTAACATGAAGGCTATGAAAGAACAAAAATTAAGCCCTATAACAAGGAGAGATCCCACATTAGTCGCAAGAATCTATGCTGTTGCAGAAGCCATGATGGCCATTGCAGTGTTAGATGGATTATACATGGCAAAAAGCTATGATGCTTTGGCAAGATTGGACAAGAAGTGGATGAAATTAAAGGAAAGATAAGCCAAATGAAAAAACCATTAATAGGGATAATCGGCGGAACTGGCCAGATGGGCCAGCTGTTCAAAAGAGTATTTGAAAAAAATAGCTATAAGGTTTTAATAGCTAGCAGAAGCACTAAATTGACTATAGAAGAATGCACATCAAGGGCTGATGTAGTTATAATTACTGTTCCAATAAATGTTACTGTAGACACAATCAAGAAAACGGGGGCATTTGTAAAAGAAGATGCTCTTCTAATGGACTTAACATCACTCAAAAAAGAGCCTGTTAAAGCGATGTTGAGTTATTCAAAAGCTGCCGTTATTGGCATGCATCCTGTTTTTGGGCCTACAGTAAGCTCTTTTAAGAACCAGACTTTTGTTTTGACCCCTGCAAGGCCTCAGAATTGGCTTCCTTGGCTAGAAAACTTCCTAAAAAAAGAAGGAGCTAAAATAAAAATAACCACTGCTGAAAAACATGACAGTATGATGGCAGTAATCCAGGGAATGACTCATTTTAGCACACTAGCAGTTGCAAATGCGATGAAAGAGCTAGGGATAGATATAAAAGAAAGCCTGCAATATACTAGCCCAATTTACAAACTAAGGATGGATATGGTCGGCAGAATACTAAATCAAGACCCTAATCTATATGCTGATATTGAGATTGCAAATCCTGAAAGCAAGAAAACGATCAAGCAGTACATAAAATCAGCAAAAAAATTGCAGAAGATAATAAAGAAAAAAGATAGGAATGCTTTTATTAAATATTTCAATGAATCAGCCGATTTTTTTGGAGATTTTAAAAAAGAAGCCGCTGAATTCAGCGATTATTTGATTGAGCAATTGGTGAAAAGAAAATGAAGATAGCTGCGCTAGGCCCAGAAGGAACCTTTAGTCATGAAGCTGCGATTAAGTATGATAAAAAAGCAGAGATCGTATTGAAAAAGGCTATATGGGATGTTTTTGAAGCAGTAAAAAAGGATGATGTAGATGAAGGAATAGTCCCTATAGAGAATTCTGTTTCAGGGACAGTTGGCCTTACTTTAGACGCTTTGATGGAGTTTGATTTGACCATAATAGCTGAAGAGCTTTTGCCAGTAAAGCAGAATTTGGCTGGAATTGGCTCTATCAAAGACATAAAGACCATTTATGTTCATCCACAAAGCTATGCTCAATGTGAAAAGACTTTAAGAAGCATCTTAAAAGAGGTAGATATAGTGGAAACAGCATCCAATGGAAAATCCGCAACCATTGTAATGCAGAAAAATGATAAAACAAAAGCTGCGATAATTCCAGCAATTGCTGCTGAAATTTATGGCTTAAAGATACTTAAAAAAGACATCCATGACAACAAGTTCAATATCACTAGATTCGTGATCATTTCAAAAAAAGAAGCAAAAAAAACAGGGTATGACAGAACCAGTATTGCAATTTATCCGCAAATTGACAAGCCCGGGCTTTTATATGGTATGTTAGGAGAGTTTGCAAAAAGAAACATAAACCTGACAAAAATTGAATCAAGGCCGTCTAAAGGAAAATTAGGAGATTATATCTTTTATATTGATTTGCAAGGGCATAAAGAAGAAGATAAGATAAAAGAGGCTTTTCATGCCATAGAAAAGAATTTTTTCCTGAAAATATTAGGAAGCTATCCAAGAAAGTATTAAAATTACCTTAAAACTATCAAAATGGGACTAATAGAAGGCCTGCATAATCTGGAAAGAAAAGTTCTTCCTTTATTGGATAAGCATAGCTCTTTTCAGGATATTGTCAAAGCTTCCAATCTTCAGGATGTAGAAGTAATGCGGGCCTTGCAATGGCTGCAAAATAAGTGTGTAGTCAAGATAATCGAGGAGCTAAAAGAGATTGTTGTCCTAGATAAGAATGGAGAAGAATATCTCAAAGAAGGCTTGCCAGAGATAAGGTTTCTTAAGGCGCTAGACAAAGAAAGAAGTGTAGATTATATTGTTGAAAAATCCAAGCTAAAAAAAGATGAATTAAATATCTGCTTAGGGGTCTTAAGAGGGAAGGCAGCAATTGCCATCAAAAAAGATAAAGATCTGATGGTTTCAATAACAGAGCAGGGAAAGAGGTTATTGGAAAAAGAGAGTTTAGAGCAGAAATTCCTTAGATTAGGTTTCCCTTTAGACATCAAAAATCTAAAAGACGAGCAAAGATTTGCTTTGGATAATTTAAGGAAAAGAAAAGACATTGTTAAGGTAGAGCTGAAGAAAACAAAGAAAGTAGAGCTTACAGATCTAGGCAAAAAGCTGATAAAGCAGAGAATTGATGTTGATGTTGTTGATAGGTTAACGACAGATATGCTGAAAACCGGTTCTTGGAAAAACCAGAAATTAAGGCATTATGATGTAAAGGTAAATGTTCCTGAAGTCATTGGAGGAAAAAAACAGCAATATAGGAGATTTTTGGATGATGTAAGAAAAAAATTTTTGGCTTTGGGTTTTACAGAGATGTTTGGCCCAGTAGTTGAAACTAATTTTTGGGATATGGATGCTCTATTCATGCCTCAATTCCATTCTGCTCGCGATATTCATTCTGCTTATTTTGTAAAAGAGCCAAAATACAGCAAGCTAGATGAAAAATTAGTCCAAAAAGTAAAAGCGGCTCATGAAACTGGCTATAACACCGGCTCAAAAGGGTGGCAGTACAGCTTCGACACAAATCTGACTAAGAGAAACATATTAAGAACCCAGGGAACAGCATTGAGCGCTAGGATGTTAGCAAGCAAAGAGCTAAAGATTCCTGGAAAATATTTTGGTATCGCGCGATGCTTCAGGCCAGATGTTATTGATGCAACCCATAATGTTGATTTTTATCAGGTTGAAGGCATTGTAGTTGAAGACGGGCTTGATTTCAGGCACTTAAAGGCCTTGTTACATATGTTTGCAGAGGAGTTTGCCGAGACTGATCAGATAAAAATAAAGCCAGGCTATTTTCCATTCACAGAGCCTAGTGCTGAGTTATTTGCAAAACACCCTGAGCTTGGCTGGATTGAATTAGGAGGCTCAGGTATTTTCAGGCCAGAGCTTGTAAAGCCCTTAGTCGGAAAAGAAGTTCCTGTATTAGCATGGGGCATCGGTATTGACAGGATTGCAATGTTCAAGCTGGGAATTAAAGATATAAGGCAGTTGTTCAGCCACGATTTAGGATTTTTAAGAAATACAAAAATAGCGTAAAATGCCAACAATAACCTTTTCATTGAAGGATCTGCAGAATTTAGTAGACAAAAAACTTTCAGTTAAAGAAGTTGAAGAGCTAGTTGAGTATGGCAAAGGTGATTTTCAAGGTTATGATAAGGATAATGATGAGATAAAAATAGAATTTGGAGATACGAATCTTCCTTATCTATGGTCTGTTGAGGGTGTTGCTCGCCTAATAAAGGGGATTTTAGGAAAACAAAAAGGGATTCCTGCAATAAAGATTAACAAAGGAGTTTACAAGCTGGTAGTGGACAGCTCTGTCAACAAAATAAGGCCGTATATTGCTGCTTTTGTCGCTAAAGGCCATAAGATTGATGAGTATCTATTAAAGCAGATAATCCAGCTTCAAGAAAAATTATGCGAAAATTATGGAAGAAGGCGAGAAAAGATTGCAATTGGAGTTTATTCTTACAAAAAAATAACTTTCCCTATTCATTACAAAGCAACTGACCCAGAATCTATAAAATTTATCCCGTTGGAATTTAAAAAAGAGATGACCCAGCAGGAGATTCTAGAAGAGCATCCAACTGGAAAACAATATGCTTGGATACTAAAGGATTTCGAGAAATATCCTGTCCTTACAGACAGCAAAAATCAGGTTCTGTCTTTCCCTCCAATTATTAATTCAGCAATAACTGGCAAGATTGAGCCTGGCGAAGAAGATATATTTTTTGAAGCGACTGGCACTGACCTTCAATCATTATTATTGGCAACAAATGTGTTTGCTTATGCTTTGCATGATCGCGGTTTCAAGATATATCCAGTTGAAGTAACCTATCCTAATTCCAAAAAAATTACAACCCCTCATCTGTTTAACGAAAAACTTAAAATCGATAATGAGATGGTTAAAAAAATGGTTGGTTTGGATTTAAATGAAACAGAAATAAAAAAGCTGTTAGAGAGGATGCAATACAGCTATAGCAATGGAACAGCGCAAATACCCCCGTACAGGCAAGATATATTGCACGTACATGACATTATTGAGGATGTTGCAATAAGTTATGGTTATAATAAGATTCCAGAAGTTCCGTTAAAAAGTTATACTGTTGGTTCAACTTCTAAGCTTGTTGAATTTTGCGACAAGGTCAGAGAGCTAGCAGTTGGACTGGGTTATCAGGAGATAATGAGCCCAATACTTTCCAATAAAGATTTCTTGACAAAAAAAATGAATTGCAATGAGGAGATTGTTGAAATAGAGAATTTTATTTCGGAAACCTATTCGGCTGTTAGGTCTTGGTTATTGCCTGTCTTGCTTGAGTGCTTATCCAAAAATAAGCATGTTGAATATCCTCAAAAAGTTTTTGAGCAGGGTCTTGTAAGCGCCAGGAAAGAAACAATTGTGGATTATGAACGGATTGCGCTCGTAAGTGTGCATGAAAAAGCAGATTACACCGACATAAAGCAGGCTTTGGACTATATCTTGAGGATGGTTGGAGTAAATTATGAGATTGTGGAAGTGGAGCATAGCTCATTTATTCCTGGTAGAGTTGGCAGAGTGATTGTGAATGGCAAAAAAGTTGCTTATATAGGAGAAATAAATCCTATTGTGTTATCCAATTGGGGCATTTCTGTGCCAGTAGCAGGTTTTGAATTGAACTTGAGCGGGTTATTTGAATCTATCTAGGATTCTGAAAGATTGCTAAGGCGCTTATTGAAAATACTAGGCTGTCTCGTACAGGAACCCAAACTCCTAATTCGCTTCTATAGGAATGGACTCCAACGCCTGTGCTAGATGGAAGCGGATTTTCAGGGGTTTGGCCTACGCCTGCTGGGATGAAAACATTATTTGTTCTCACAGGATTAAAACCAATAGTATAGTAATCTGGTTGGGATACAAGATTAGGATAATCCTCACTTCTTATTCCAGGGGGAATGTTTAACATCGAGGGCATGCTTATCCTTGTGTTTACAACATCTAACCATGATGCGTTTTCTTGGGCTAGTGTTTGTGTAATCTCTCTATAAGTACTCCTAATTAATCGCTTGTATTCTTTTAATGGAATCTCATCTTTTGATATTTTGCTTGTTTCAGCGAAATTATAAACAAATAAGAATGTCAAATCTCCTGCTTGCAGTTTATCTGATCTTAGCTCTGCCGGCTCGCCAGTCATAGTTTGCCGGTGGTATTGTGAATATAATTCTATGACTCGCTTTAATAAGGGGTTATCTAGATTGCCATCTACAGCCAATGAGTCTGTCTCAATTTTCCATTTTGGCCTGCATATTGCTCCTTGGTACCATATTCCAGAGTAGTCCATTTCAGGATGTTGTTCTGCTACTAATTGATTTGCCGAATTAAATAAAATTGGTTGTGAATAGAAAGCAGAATGGACTATGTCTTCAAATGTCATTAGCGCGTTTGAAAATAGGCTTGACGCATTTTGGTGCATCCTGTCTGTTTGCTGCTCGATTGTTCTGCCAAAAATCTTGCCTTCTTCATCAACACTAGCGCAACCAGAAAGGAAAAATAGGGCAACTTTGCCTAATTCACTATTGTCAATGTAAACTCTAGTGCCCCTTGTAAAGCTTGAGCCATATTCTTCAGCTTCCTTCATAAATGGGCTGGTTACTCTTCTCTGTTTTAGTGTGGTTGGTTTCAGATATAACACCAAATGAGGAGAATGAGTATTAATTTAAAAAGGTTTATGGCAAAACAAGATAAGAACTTGATTTTGGTCCCACATCATTGACGAAAATAGGTAATAGTTATCTTTTTGTCAAGAACTGCGGACTGACATCCACAGCGTGCAGTTCTTGAGCACACAGAATTCCACTTGACCGCCAATCGCATGTCTGAAATTTGCGTAGCAAATTTCTGAGCAAATTGAAAACCTGCAGTTTTCAATTGATTGGTGGGATTCTGTTGTTTAAATTAATTTATGCCCTATTTTTTTCCTTTTCTCAGGTTCTTTAAGATAGTTTTGTTTTGAAACTACTGGTTTTCCTATTCTTCTTTCTGCGTCTTCTCTGGCATTTCCTGCTACCTCTCCGCCTTCTTTTGCTGCATTCTTGCATTCAGGAAAATATCTTGCGTCTTTGGCTTTTGTTATTTCTGTTGTTACCTTTTCTCCAAGCATTGTAAATATTAGCTCCAAATCATTCATATGGTCTCTTAGATTTTCCTTTTTTAGTCCTTTAAAGTGCTTGTATTCTTCAACGGTTTTTCCAAATGCAGCTTTGCTTATTTCATTTGTAAGAATTGCATATTCCAGTTTTTCATCAACTCCCCTGCCTTTCCATTCGTCTGTTAATTCTTGCCTTATCGCTATGCCCCTTAACCTTTTGTCAATCCAATCTTTAGAATAGCCTTTTTGCTCATAGATTTGCTTCATCCGCTCTTGAGCAAGCTCTGGATTTTCTATTTCCTGGATTCGCTCATAACCTACTTTTGCCAGCCATAATTTGAATGGTTCTGCTTTTTTTGATGGAATTGATTGGATTAACCTAAATATTGATTCTGTATTTGCACAATCAGTTAGTCTTAGTTTATTATCTTCTGCAGGCAATTTCAACTGTCGACAGAATGTCGATAGTTCAATTCCGCTTGATTCCACCTCTCTTTGTTTTAATCTATACCAATAATCCTTTGCATCAACGCTTTCTGTTAGAGTGTAGACAATATCAATTACTGAGAAATACCATTGATTACTAAGCCAAATCCTCCTTATTTTCTTGTCCTGAAAGACCACTAATCCTTTATGAACTTCATTCATTTTTGTACAACAAGAAGGCATATATGTTTATAAACCTTATGCGCGTGAATGTCCAGTGCTAATGGGTTAGCTAATCTTCCTAACAAAACTCAGAAATCCTGTATGCACTGTTTGGGTGGTCATTGGCCTTACTTTCCTCTGATCAATCTCCCATTCTCTTTGTATAAGCTCGATTGTTTTTAGGTGTATGAATCTTTCTTTTTTATTTATTATATTGATAAAATCCATAACTTGAGGTATGGTTGGCGAATAAGAAACTAAAAAACCTCCGATTTTTAATGATTTCTCAACAGTTCCAAGCGCATTCCATGGATCCGGTAGGTCTAAGGTTATCAGATCCAATTCATCTTCATCTATCCCATCGAAGACATTTTTCTTTTTAATTTTAAGATTTTTTAATCCTAATTTTTCCTTGTTGTTTTTTGCAATTGTATAAAAATCATCCCTAATTTCATAACTTGTGACCTCTTTGCATATATTAGCCAAAAAACAAGCTAAAGCGCCTGATCCAGAGCCAGCATCTGCTGCTCTGCTGGTCTTGTTTATGCCCGTATATGATATTATCACTCCAATATCCTTTAAAGATATTATTTGAGCCCCTCTTTCAATTCGTTTATAGTCATCAATAAAATAAGCAGTTAAAATATTAAATTCTTTATTTGTGTTGGTTTGCACTTTAGAGCCATCTTTTTTCTTAAGGTCTTTTTTTGCCACAACACCATCTGCACTATGGAAGTCTTGGGTTATATCTTTAATATAATATGTTTTTGGCTTTGAAATTGTTATTTCTTTGCCTAAATCTTTCAAAAATTCTTTCTTTGCCTTCCTTATCAATAGCTTACTCATTTTTAGCAATCTTCCTTACCAATACAAATATAAAAAGCACCGCAATTACTATAATCGAGCCGAATATCAATGGAGTATAATTTGTCGGCTTAATCTCTTCAATAGGCTCTTCAATAATCTCTTCTTTGGGTTCTTCAGTAGTCTCTTTAGTAACCTGCCCAGTTATCTCTGGTTCTTTGGTCCGGGTAGTCTCATTTTTAACGCAAACATTATTAAAACAGTAATATTCAGCGTCACATCCGCAATCTTTGCAGCAGATTTCTTTGTCTTCATTGCATATCCCGTCACCACAATAAGTGTATTCTTCTTTAAGTATAACATTTATAGAGCCTTTTAATCTCACAGGGCTTGCGGCATCATAAAAAGAATATGTTCCAGCATCATCAAAAGTGAAATTAAACGAATCGCCCGGGTACATCAGCTGAGATGATTTTGAAATCTCTCTGATGTTTACTCTGTGTGTTGAGCTATCTTCATTATTAGTCCATATAACTGTCATGCCTGTTCCAATCGTCAGGTTAGAAGGCTCATATTGCCAGTTTATTATACTCACCCCTCTTGTTAGGGCAAACACAGACATAGAAAACAAAATCATGGCTATTACGCTAAGGTATGCTATTTTTTTCATTTTTACATCCTCCTTTTAGTAGATTATTTCGCTTTGCTTAATAGTATGAACGGGCCTGAAGGGATTTGAACCCTCGATCTACAGCTATCTCTGCATATGCATAGAAGGCTGTCGCGTTATCCAGGCTATGCTACAGGCCCATTTTGGATAGAAAGACCACGGATCTATCCTGCCTTCCAATATGTCTTTTCTTTGATTGTAGGTCGTATTAGGTGGAACGAAACCCTGCTTTTTAAAGATTTCGTATCTTGATGAATGATTTGCGTTAGGAAACCCTATTTCTTTCACCCATTTATCAAGCATGATTTTTCCACTTATTTGTAAAGTATAACTATCAACCTCGTTTTCCTTGTGGCTATGTTGTGTTGATACAAAATTTTTAATATTTAGTCGGTTTACCATCTCTGCAAGCTGGTAGATTAATAATTTTGAAACGCATTTTAGTTGAATTCTGGGGTAGGTATGGATAATTTTCAAGATTTTTTGGTCGTTGGCGTATCTCTTATCAAAGTTCAAACAACCGTCTCCTGAAAAGAAACCTCTCACAAAAGATCTAATAACCTCCTTATTTTTATTTTGATAAATAATATTTGGAACTCTTAAAGTATACGTCTTGTTCCCAAAGGGGTATTCAAGAACTTCATTAAAAAAATTAATAATTGTTTTATCACAGACATAAAACCCATAAACAGAATTGCTTGGTTTTTCGTGTGGGTTAATCACAAAATTGAATGCTTTCAGAAATAATTTCTTCAAATGGTTATCGTAATACTCCTTATCTGATTTGGGATTGCCCCAAAAACATATGTGCCCCCTTTGCATTGAGCCATCTGCTGCAAAAAGCCCTGCAATTTCTGAAATTTCGATAATTTTTGTTGGATTACTTTGAAAATTCTTTGAATTTTCTAAGTTCTCAAAAATCTTTGATTTTTTAGACATTTTACATCACCAACCTTAGTTTTAGTGAAACTATGTAAATGATTTTGTGTAATAACAAAAATCATAATTTGATAGTTGAACATTATCTTGAGTGATGTAAAACGCTGATGAAAACAAAAATTGAGAGAAAGAGGTTATTTAAATAGGCTACGCGTGAATGTCCAGTGCTAATGGCTTAGAATTCTACATTGTTATAAGATTTGGCTGCCCCATTTAGAAGTGTGCATAGTGCATTCTTTTTTTGCCTCCCAATAGACCCAGCATTCTCTGCCGAATTTTTCCCAGTGGAGGCATTCCCTGCAGCAATTTGGTATATCTTGCATGGTATGGAGCTAAGAAAAAGATATATTTAAATCTTATGGTAGTTAGACTTTTGCGTTTTTTACAAAAACCTGTTCATTAAGTATTTTCTTTAAATT
>CAZKBD010000039.1:7469-15130 GCA_964550945.1 uncultured Methanosarcinales archaeon | reverse complement strand
TTTTAGTATAAGACAAAAGTAACGCATAATTTATATATAAGTTATGTTTTATTGTAGGTATGATAAACCTACAAACTAGAGAACTAATCCTTAAATGGAAAAAAGAAGGCAAAAAACAACAGCAAATTGCAGCGCTGATCGGCTGCAATCAATCATCTATAAGCAGATTGATTGAAAAGTATGAAAAGACAGGTAGCGTTCTTAACAAACCTAGAAGTGGAAGACCAACGCCACTAACAAAAAATACTCTTAACAAGCTTAAGCGGGAGTTAACCAAGAAAGTAAAAGACGCAAATGAGCACTTTTGCTCTATCGATACGAAACAGTTTTCCGATTTGATTCAAGATGCCACAAAGAAAGATTATTCTACAAGACACATTCAGAGAATACTGCATAAGCTTGATTTTTCAAGGATAATTCCCAGAACAAAACATATCAAGAACGATCCTGCCAAAGTAAAACTATTTCGCAAGGAATTTAAAAAAAAATCGATACGGAGTATTTGGGTCATGAAATCATAGCTGTTGATGAAGCAAGATTCCAACTAACAACTACATACAAAAAGATAGGGTTTCCTCGTGGAGAAACTCCACGAGGGGCATTCTTTTGGAGCTCAAAAAAATTAACTACATTTGGGGCTCTAACTAGCAAACACAAGTTCTTCTATGATTTTTATGATTCGCAAAATAGTCTTACATTTAAGCATTTTCTTCGAAATTTGTTTGACATGCTTAGTAAAAGAAAAAAGTATGTTTTGGTTCTTGATAATGTAGGATACCACAAAACTCAATGTATCAAAAAGCTGCTTGAAGAATATCGAAATATAAATGTTGAATTCTTACCGCCTTATTCTCCTGAGTTGAACCCTATTGAAACGTGCTGGAAAGTCACAAAAAACAAAGTAACAAAATCACAATATTTTGAGAGTATTGATGATATGCAAAGGGCGTTAGAATCGTTTTGGTCAGAACATATTTTTATGCAAAATTTTATGCGTTATTTATGTCCGTAACTATTTAGCCAAAAAATTTATAAACTTTAAAGTAGTTACGCTCCTTATGACAGCAAATAGTGGGACTGGCTTAACAGCCATTGTAAAAACTACTCATGACTGTAATTTGGGTTGCTTGTATTGTTACACAGACCCAAATGCAGAAAAAGGCAGAATGGATTCAGAGACAACGAGGAATATGATTCTTAAGATTGCTAAACAAAACAGGGGAGAGGGTCATACAACCTTCATCTGGCATGGCGGAGAGCCATTGCTTATGGGAATTGATTTTTATCGAGAGGCAATTGATGTTCAAGGAAGCATAGACGGGCATATTTTTAGTAATGACATCCAGACAAATGGGACTTTACTAACAGAAGGATATCTAGATTTTTTTGAACAATATCATTTTAATGTGGGACTAAGTTTAGATGGTAATAGAAGAACTCATGATGCCACCCGACCTTATCAAGATGGATGTCCATCGTTTAGTGATGTTTTTGCATCAGTTTTAGAAGTGAGGAGAAGGGGGTTGGGTGGGGGTGTTATTTGTGTTTTGAATGCAAATACTTCACCCAATATAGAAGAAATATATTGGTTTTTTAAAAAAAATAAAATTCATCCAAAAATAAATTTTCAAATACCTTCTGGGAGAGCACTTGATGCTCATGGATTACAATTAACAAACAAGCAGTTAGGACAAGCTATGATTCGACTATTTGATTTGTGGTTTGATGATTATACCCAACCGGTAATAGAGATTCAACCATTTGTAGATATAATGGGAAATATTGGAGCCTATAGGAATACAGAAACTAAAGTTGATTATCCCTATAGCTGTATTTTCAAGAATAATTGCGCAAATTCTTATATATCCGTAGTCCCGGGGGGCAATGTCTATCCGTGTGGAAGATCAGCCGGAAATCCACAATTCCATATGGGTAATATCAATACTGATTCCATGGATGATATACTGGCAAGCAGACCGCGTAAGTTGCTCTTACAAAGGCATGAGGAATCTGTGCAAAGCTGTGAACCATGTGACTTCAGACCTATTTGTAATTCTGGTTGTCCTGATAATGCTTACTTATTTACTGGAGATGCATTACAGAAAGACGGATTTTGTTCAGCCTATAGGGTAATGTTTAGTCATATCGAGCAAAGGATGAGACAAGAACTTGGTGCAAAATGAAATGAACAAAAAAGAACAGTCAAATCAAGATTTAGAAAGAATGGTAGAATTTATGGGTGTTTTTGTAGTCCCAGCAACAGTACAGAATCCTCATCTTAAGAGAGTTATACAAAGGACATCTTCGGGTGGTTTTCGATTTAAATATGACGACTGGAGCAAAACTCGTTGGACAGAATACAATGACTGGCGTGAAACAAAAATAAAATATCATGAAACAGCTCGTTATGATGACCATGAAGAGTATTGGGCTGCATAATACCCAGTTTTAGTAGTCTAATCACTAAAGAATGAATGTATTAAACGTTAAATAAGATACTAAAACAAGACAGAAAGAATAAACAACAAGGTTGCATTGATGAACCTATGCAATCTATGGATGTAGAAGTAAATCCTCAAAACATAGGAAACCCCTAATTCAGAAGAGTAATTGAAAAACCCCAACATAGGTTTAAGTTCAGGTACGATAACGGCAAAACTCGTTGGACATAAGATAATAACTAGAGCGAAACAAAACAAAATATCATGAAACAGTTACATACAATGATTATCTATAGTCTAGGTCTGACTCGGGTGGTGGTTAATTCTAAAACTAGCATAAGGTCCGGAGTATATGGGAGATTTTCATGAGAAAAAGGTTAATATCAATATTAAAATGGGGAAGACAAGATTGGGTAGCTAAACCTTATAGAAGGATACCTTTTGCAAACGAACAGATAGCTTTCTATCTTTCTGAAATACTAAAATTAAGGGGGGTTAGTGTTCCTTATCCTGCTTTGACAGATTATCAAGGTAGGCAATATCAACTTAGCAAATACAACCCCCAAGCAACCACACTAAAATTTCAGGATAACGCTCCAACTTTACCCCCCTATGGGATAAATGGGCTCCTACTTAAATTAATCCTTGCAGATATTGATGGCAATTGGCAAAATATTCTTGTGGATAATGGTGCAGTAGAGCTAATTGACTTTGAAGGTAGCGGTCATTTTTATCGATATGAAAAACGATTTCTACATCATAGCCTCGAATTGACATGGAGGCTACTAAGCGGTTTCCTGAGTGAAAAACCCGATATAGAGGCATTATCACAGAGTTGTGCTAGAGTTAAAGCTAAATTGTCTTCGGGAGAACTCTCTTTTAGCAAATTGGTTGATATATGCAAAAAAGCCGGATTGCATGAAGATGAGGTAGAATATCATTCACAAAATATTGTTAGAAACGCAGAAGATATTGAAAATAAAATCGAATCGTGTCTTTCAGCTTGGCGATCAATTGACGAACAACCACATGTAAATAACATCCCACCCTCTTTTTTCCCTTTTGAAGTTACATCTGGATCGAGATGCGGTCCAAGTTGCATCCGTCTTGCAATGGAATATTTCGGGCATGAGAAACCCTCATTTGAACGATTGGATGAGATCATTGATAGACGTAACTCGCAATATACTCATCTTGTTCAGATTGCAGCATATTTTTTGGATCAAGGATTTAATATTATTTATTTTTTAAACGAAAGATTTGCACACCAGTTTATGCAAAGCGAAGATTTGGATAATTTTTACAAGGCATTGAGACCAGAATCTGCACATCTAATCCGTAACTTCACCAATAAAGAGGCCGTAAAGAAAGCAATTCAAACTGTATTAAATTCGGGGAGATATTCAACTAGGGTGCCTACTCTGGCGGAGTTAGAAGATGTTTATTATAGGGATTGTGTTATAATTTGTGCATTAGACAATACAGTTATCTATGGTGAGAATGACGGTAAATTACGTGGGCACCACGCTTTGTTAACGGGCTTAGGTACAGATTCTGTATTATACCATAATGTTGGTCCAAAAAATGCCGGACCCGACGTGCACGTACAAAGAGATAAATTTGAAAAAGCCATTAAAGCGGCAAATTTTGTGGATTACGGCATGTTGGTGGTGTTACCTCCATGAGGGGGGCTTATTTATACCTGAATTTTACCTGCAATAACAATTGTATATTTTGTGCATCAGATAAACCCAATTTGGATACCCAACAAATGGATTACACACATTAGTTATTAATGGTAGAGAACATTTATAATAAAAATCAATCCGAGTATTTAATGGAGAATCGATTCTAAAGAGTAGATTACATTTCTTCAAAAAGCAAAATTTTATATACCTTTTACCCTACAGTTTTAGGTTATGGGCAAAGTAATAGACTTAATTTATAATATCAGGAAGTATGGCAAATTAACGCCTTTAGAAGTTAGGAATTTTGTTATATCCATTTTAGTGATATCATTTGTTATTTCTTTCAGGGAATGGGGTGATGGTGAAGAAGTAAATGCAGTTATTGGCTTGACTAATTTCATTATTGCTATACTGATAGTCACAGTATCTTTCTTCATCCATCACATTGTTCATAGAGTGGCTGCTTTAAGTGTAGGCTATAGGGCAGAATACAAGATGTGGACATGGGGCTTGTTATTAGCAATTGTACTTGCTATTATCACAAGAGGCTATTTCTGGTTTTTGATTCCAGGAGGGATAATGATCCATCATCTAGCTGGGCTTAGGCTTGGATTCTTTAGATACGGATTAGATTATTTTGGCCTGGGCTTGATTGCTGCATTAGGCTCTGTTGCGACACTTGTGTTTGCAATATTCCTAAAAATAATCTATATAGCGATTCCATCTCCAATAATCCACAAGGCTTTAATCTTTAATTTGCTTTTTGCAGTATACATGATCTTGCCGATACCTCCTGCAGATGGAAACAAGATGTTTTTTGGCTCACGGATGGTTTACGCTTTCATTTTCAGCGCGATAATATCAGGAGCAATACTGTTATATATCGATATACCCATCTGGTTAGCTGTAATTGGTTCTTTGCTAATCGCTTTGGTATGCTGGGTGTTGTATTATGTATTATTGGAAGTAAAACTGTGGCAAGGCCCATATCCAAAAGAAATGCCCCCTTCTTCGCAAAAAGAGAAATAAAAAATGGCAAAAGGCTACCTTGAAAACTGGGCAGAAATCTGGTTTTTTATCTTAATAGTTATTGGTTTTTTGGTTTCTGTGACCCTTGACAGCAAAGTCATAGTTTATTCTACAATATTTTTATGCGGCGCCATGTCTGGAAGATTGATATATGAGCGTAAAAATAAACTGCAATTCCCTTATTATCTGATCATAATCGGGTTTTTAATTGGATATATGATTGGTTCACGCTTTGGCGACAGGAAAATGATGATCATACTATTTATTTTTGGTACAGTTCTTAGCTATTATCTGCATAACAAAAGAATCATTAAGGATATTAGGTATTAGTATGAAGCTTAGTTCTGATGTTTGGAAATTGAGTTTTGACAGCAATGTTTACTTGATTGGCCTGAAGGAGAAGATAATCATAGATGCTGGGCCAAGAGCATACCATGAAGAGCTTAAGGCAGAACTAACAAAGGTAACTAACCTAGATGAGATCAAAAAAGTGATTTTGACCCATATCCATTATGACCATGCAGGCAATATTGATCTATTTCCTAATGCAGAAATATTTGCATCTAAACGAGAGATTGAGGATTTTAAAAAAAATCCAATAGTTGCTTTTAATTTAAATCCAAAGATAATCTTGCAGTTAAGGAAGAGATTGAAAGATATTGAGCATATCAAGGATTTTTTGGTGAAAAACAATATAGATGTTATTCCTGTGCCTGGGCACACTGCTGGCAGCATTGCTTTGTTTTATAAAAAAGAAAAAATACTTTTCTCAGGAGATTGTTTGTTTGAAAATGGCATCGGAAGGTATGATCTTCCTAATTCTGTTCCAGAAGAGATGGAAAAAAGCCTGGATAAACTAAAGAAAATCAACTATAAGACACTAGCTCCCGGGCATGATTACTAGCATTGGACACTGGACATGGACACGCAAGCTATTTAAACCAAAATACATTACTTCAATTAATGATTAAGAACTTCACTCCAAGGCTTTACCAGGAAACAATTCTCGCAACTGCCGCTTTAAAAAACACCCTGGTCGTGCTGCCAACCGGAATGGGGAAAACAAACATATTTCTTATGCTAACAGCCCATCGCCTGCAACAATACCCTAATTCTAAAGTGCTTTTTATTGGTCCAACCAAGCCATTAATAGACCAATACCTAGAGGTATTCAAGAAACATTTTGATATCTCTGAAGACAAAATGGCTGTATTCACAGGCCACGTAAAGCCCGAAAAAAGAGCAGAATTATGGAAAACAGCAACAATAATATTCAGCACACCTCAAGGCCTTGAAAATGATATCATCTCCAGCAGAATCAATTTGGAGGAAGTTTCTTTGCTGGGTGTTGATGAAGCGCACAGGGCTGTTGGAGATTATGCATATGTTTTTGTGGCTAAGCAATACAATAAAAAATCACAACACCCAAGAATTCTTGCATTAACGGCTTCTCCAGGCTCTGATATGGAGAAAATAGCTGAAGTATGCAAAAACCTCTATATAGAGGATATTGAGGTAAGAACTGATGAAGATCCTGATGTTAAGCCATACATACAAGAAATTAAGGTGGAATGGGTAAAAGTTGAGCTGCCCCCAATTTTTGTTGAAATACAAAAATATCTCAAAGATTTTCTGAAAGAGAGGCTTCAAAAATTAAAAACATGGGGCATCCTGCACAGAGCCGATATAAACTTTGTCAGTAAAAAAGATCTGCTAGGGCTTCAAGCTCAATTAAGGGGCAGAGCAGCTTCTGGCGAGAAAGACTTTGTTTTATGGAACGCTATTTCAGTATTGGCAGAGCTAATGAAAGTCTATCACGCTTTAGAGCTATTGGAAACACAAGGCGTTATCCCTCTGCACAATTATCTTGGAAAATTAAACACAGAAGGATATTCAACTAAAGTCAAGGCAGTCAAGAATATTGTAAAGGACCTCAATTTCAGGAGCGCATTAATAAAAACAGAAAAACTTTGGAATGACAAAATAGAGCACCCAAAATTAATTGAGCTTCAAAAGATTATTGACGAAGAAATTAAGAAAAATAAAGATGTCAAAATAATGGTTTTTAACCAGTACAGAGATAATGCTTTGGATATAAAAAACAAATTAAACAATATTCCTGATGTTAGAGCAGAGATATTTGTTGGCCAGACGAAAAAAGGCGAAACAGGCTTAAGCCAAAAAGAGCAGAAAGCAATGCTCGATAACTTCCGGGAAGGCAATTTCAATGTTCTGGTGGCCACTTCAATTGGCGAGGAAGGCCTGGATGTGCCAAAAGTTGATTTGGTGATATTTTACGAGCCAATACCTTCTGCAATAAGGCATATACAAAGAAGAGGCAGAACTGGAAGGCAGGAAAAAGGCCGGGTTATAATCCTCATGACCCAGGATACAAGAGATGTTGGCTATAGATGGAGCGCCCATCATAAAGAAAAAAAGATGCACAGGAATCTTTCAAACTTGAAGAGCAAACTCGGCTCTGTTTTCTACACTAAAAAAGAAA
>CAZKBD010000039.1:0-7459 GCA_964550945.1 uncultured Methanosarcinales archaeon | reverse complement strand
TAGACAAATTTGTTCCAGACAGCGAGAAAGTAAAACTATTTGTGGATTACAGAGAAAAAGGCTCTGGCGTCATCAAGGAATTAATTGAGCTTGGGGCAAATATCGCATTGGAAAAATTAGAAAATGCAGATTATCTGCTAAGCTCAAGATGCGGCGTTGAATTTAAGACAACTGAAGATTTTGTAAACTCCATTATTGACGGCAGGCTGCTTGAGCAGATAAAAAGGCTAAGGCAGGATTTTGAAAGGCCCCTTGTGATAGTCGAAGGGGAGCACGACATATACTCTGTGAGAAACATCCATCCAAACGCAATCAGAGGAATGCTAGCTACTATTGCAGTAAGCTACGGCATACCCATTATCTACACAAAAAATACTAAAGAAACATCCAGTTTACTTTACTTAATTGCAAAGCGCGAGCAGGAAGAAACAAGCAAAGATTTTTCTATGCATGCTGACAAAAGGGTGATGAGCTTAAAAGATCAGCAGGAATACATCATATCTTCTTTGCCTTCTGTTGGACCATCACTTGCAAAAGAGTTGCTTAAAAAATTCAATACTGTTAAGTCGATTATCAATGCAGATGAATCGCAATTAAAAGAAGTTGAAAAATTAGGGGATATAATCGCAAAAAAGATAAAAGAAGCTGTTGATAAAGAGTATAATAAAGAAAACTAAACGCCTTTACTTCTCAATCTCTTCACTCTTTCTTTAACAGGAGGATGTGTTGAGAATAATTTAACTAATCCCGATCCACTAAACGGATTAATAATCATCATATGGGCTGTTGTTTCTGTGATGCCTGTTGCTGCCATTGGCTTGTCTTTAACTCCTGTTTCAAGCTTTTCCAAAGCAGATGCCAGGCTTGATCCGGATTTTAGGGTTTTAGCTGCACTTTCGTCTGCTAAATACTCTCTGCTTCTTGAAATTGCGAGCTGTATCAATGTAGCTAATATTGGAGTTAAAATAGCTAAAACAAGGAACTCTAGTCCAGACCCGCCATCTCTTTCATCTCTGCTGCCGCCAAACAAAGCGCCAAATCTCGCTATCATAGCCACATAAGAGATCACTCCTGCAATTGTTGCTGAGATTGATTGGATTAATGTGTCCCTATTCTTTATGTGGCTGATCTCATGAGCAATAACCCCTTTTAGCTCTTCTTTGTCCAATAAATCCAGAATCCCCTGAGTGCAGGCAACAGCAGCGTGTTTAGGCGACCTTCCTGTTGCAAAAGCATTTGAAATCTGGTTTGGCACAATATACACTTTAGGCATAGGAATGCCTGCTAGCTTGCTAACCTCTTTAACTATAGAATACAATTCAGGAGCTTCTTTTTCTGTAACTTGCTTTGCCCTGTAAATTGCCAGCACAATTTTATCAGAGAACCAATATGAGCCAAAATTCATTAAAATTGCTAACGCAAACGCTATCGTTAAACCTGACTTGCCCCAAAATGAGCCCACAAACAATAAAACGCCTGTTAAAGCGCCAAGCAAAATTACTGTCTTAAAATGGTTTTTGATATTCATAGCCTAAAGAAAAAAGCCTTAGCTTAAAAATCTTATGAAACATGAACTTCGTATCTTAGTATTGCTGCCACTTTGCCAATATCCCTTAATTGAACCCCTTCACGAGTTTCAGTGCTTATGATCTTAACTTCTGACGAGACCAAGTTAGCCGCTTTCTCAAACTCTTCAATCTTTTTTTCATCAAGATCTTCTGAGATCAGCAGAATATCAACAACGCCCATCTTGAGATTTTTCATCACTTCAGCTTCGCCATAACTGGCCATGTTTGGCTTTTTTGCCAATAACTCAAAAAATTGCACCATACTTTTTTTCTCATCAGCGATCTCTTCTTTTGCCAAGACATCCTGGCTTTTGTCCACTAATTCTTCCAATCCAAACTCACCAGTATAACCCAGATCTTTTATTGCCAAAATCTTTTTTTTGACTTCATTGGTTATATAACCTCCTTCGACAAAATCATATTTGGAAGGGCCAGGGCCGCCAACTAGAATACCCTTTAAATTTTCCATAGTCAAGAATTGCTCTTTTATGTATTCAGCAACTTTTTTGAAGTGCTCTTTTATCGCGCCTTCCCTTAGGCGGGCAAATCTGGCTGCGCTCTGTCCGCCTGCCTTATACTTCCCAGGCACATGAGAATGGGTTTTTAATAATGGGACTATTGTTTTCCCTTTTAATAACGCTATATTTGCATCTCTCCTGTCAACAACAATGAGGCCATAAATCTCTTTGATCTCAAGCATATCTCTTATCAAATCGAGCTGAAACTCTTTGTCGCATCTGTAAATTCTTGTATTCAGGGGTATTGGAGGCTCAATGCTCCAAACCTGAAAATCCTGCTGGCCTTCTCTTTCTGCAACATTTCCGGAAAACGCAGCAAGCCCATGCTCTGGAGTCTTCTTAAACAGCCTTAGGTGCTGAGTCATCCTTTCCAAAGCATCAATAACATTATTCCTTGTTGAAGATGACTTTATATTAGTAGCAGTCCCTTTTTCCTGGTTCAGATGGTTAATTATTTTATTGATATCATACCCTTGAGGGATGTACACACTAACTAACTCTGTGTGCCTGCCATGATGTTTTTCCAGCTCCTTGATGAATTTCTTTAACTCTAATTTCTGTTTTGTTGTTAATGACATAAGAACACTAAAATCCAATCTATTATTTAAAATATGTGCTTTTAGGGCATTGGCTTTCAAAAACTTTTTAAATTAACCACTCTTATTTGTAACTTATGGAAGAAAAGCAATACATTCGCACTAGAGTGATAATTGAAATACTGGGAAAGCCGAGAGAGCATATTGAAAAGACCTTAAGAGAGTACATTGAGAATATCAAGCAGAATGGAAATTTCATGGTGTTGAATACAGAAATTGCAGAAGCAAAACAGCAGGAAAATGAGGTTTGGTCTTCTTTCACTGAGCTTGAGCTTGTATTCAAAAGCCTCCCTTCATTAATCGGCTTTTGTTTTGATTATATGCCATCATCTGTCGAGATAATGAAGCCGGAAAAACTTACTCTGACAAATATTGAGCTGGCGGACATAACTAATGACCTGCAGGCGAGGCTTCATAACGTGGATATGTCAACAAAAGAGCTGGCTATGGAGAATAAATTCTTAAAAAGAAACCTTAAAATTTCATTGCAAAATTCAATTTTAGTGCTATTAAAGATGAACAAGCTGAGTAAAGAACAGATATCCAAATTTACTGGAATAGACATCAAGGAAATAGGGCATTTCTTGGATGAAATGGAAAAAGAAGGCCAAATCAAAAAAGAAGGTGAAATTTACGAGCTTAAAAAATAAAGTCGAGTCATTATTGTTTTCTTCAGGAAGGAGAATGAATAAAGAGGAGATTGCAAACCTCTGCAAATCAAATACAGATGAAGTAAAAGAAGTACTCAAGGAATTAAAAGACCATTACAAAGAGAATGAATCAAGCCTTATGGTGGTTGAGGAAGGGGAGTTCTGGAAGATAACTGTTAAAGAGGAATTTCTGCCATTAGTCAGAAAAATTATCACAAAAACAGAGCTGGATAAAGGGACTTTAGAGACTTTAGCTGTTATCGCATTTAAGTATCCTGTATTGCAGTCTGATGTAATAAAAATAAGGACAAACAAGGCTTATGATCATATGAGCAATCTGGAAGAGTTGGGCTATATATTAAGGCAAAAGCACGGAAGAACAAGGCTGATCAAGTTAACACAAAAATTCTTTGAATATTTTGATCTTCCGGAAGAAAAATTAAAAGAGGCATTTAAGGATTTTGGAGGCCTGGCCAGAGCAATAGAAAAAAAAGAAGAAGAGATAGAGCATATAAAGGAAGAGCAAAAGCAAAAGGCAGGAGAATTAAAAAGCCAGACAGAAGTAGATTTGATTGATAAAAAAGGCCGCAAAAAACAGCTTAAAGTTTACGGAATACAAGAACCTAAGGAAGAAATTACGCCAATAACAGACAAATTAGGGGAATTAGAGATAGTTGATGAGCAAAGCGAGGAAGCTGAGCAAGAACCTGAAATTATTGAAGAAACAGCGCAGCCAGATCCAAACTCTTTTGATAAAGCCGCTAAACCTGATGAAGAAACAGAATTAGAAAAAGAATTGGAAAGAGAGATAGATACAAGGGTAGAAGAGATATTACATCCCAAAAAAGAGGATTTTGACAAAAAATTACCAGAGCCAACAGAAGGCTTGGGCTTAGAAATATCTGCGGAGCAAAAAGAATCCAAAGATACTCTTGGTTTGGAGAAGCCAACGCAAAAAAAATCTGATAAATCTGATGAGCCAAAAGACCTTCTTGAAGATTTAGGAGAAAGCAATAAGGAGAATAATGAAGAAAAATGATATTTCTGTTGAGATGCCCTAACTGCAAGAATGATATGAATTATCAGAGCAAAAGCTTAATCATGGCCAAAAAACGAAAAAGATGCGTTTATTGCGGGAAATCTTACATAATTGGCTCAAATATTGTTAAAAAGCCCTAGTTCTAGTATACGAAAAGGTATACAAAACGAAACATTTATATACTAGTCTAATATTGTATAGCGTATGGTTATCTTATTTGATAGATTTAACCTTTCAGAAGACGTATTTGAAGTGATATTCGCTACAAAGCAACAAGTTATAGTCGCAAAGCTGCTTGTCCATATGTTTAAGGAAAAAGGCAGCGAAATAACCAAAACTGAGATGTCGTTTTTTGCTACAAAGCTTCATGAGGGCAATCTGATCACAGACAAATTGGAAGAAGAGCCTTACAAAGGAAAGAAAGTAAAAATCAGCTATAACAAACGGCAATTTTATGATAGAATATTAACGCCTATGAAAAGCATGGGGATAATTGATTATGACCTTTACAAAAAGACATACAGCTTGTCAGACAAACTCAACAAAGAGATGATAAGAATTGGCCTAATGTGGTTAAAAGAACTGAGAAAACCACCATTCCAGCTCAAAAAAAATGCTTAACGCTCCCTGTTTTGGCCTAGTTCTAAAAACCACCCCCTACATTAAAAGACAGGGAGCCTCACAATCCTCATTACTGGGAAAAAGAGGTGATGAGGCAGGCACTATCATCATTAGTCTTTTGCCTGCCTCGCATAGAAATGAAACTAAGGATAAGACAAATAGAAATGCATTCAAGGATGCATTCAAAGATTTTATTGGTTGTGGGCAATCACTTTGATAACTATGTCTTTCTTCAAAAGAGATTTGAGAACTATTTCAACCTAAAATCTTTCCTATAACTATTTAAATATGATTGTAATTCTATCAGCTGTATGCCACAGGAATCTGATATATCAGAAAGATCTTCACCGCTTGAAAAGGTCAAGGAATTTGAAGAAGAATTACAAAATACAAAATACAACAAAAGGACGCAGCGCCATATAGGATTAGTTAAGGCAAAAATAGCAAAACTAAAAGCCAAACAAGAAGCAAGAGTAAGAGGCAAAAAAAAGGGAGAGGGTTATTCAGTAAGAAAATCAGGCGATGCGACTGTTGCTCTTCTTGGTTTTCCTTCTGTAGGCAAATCTACCTTGCTTAATGCTTTAACAAATGCGCAGTCTGCTGTTGGCGCTTATGATTTCACAACATTAAAAGTTGTTCCAGGGCTATTAGAGTATAACCATGCAAAAATCCAGATACTTGATGTTCCAGGAGTAATCAAAGGAGCAGCTGATGGCTCTGGAAGAGGAAAAGAGGTTCTCCAGATAATCAGGAATGCTGACTTGGTGCTGATTTTAGTGGATGTTTTCCATCCTGAGCAATATGATGTCTTATTAAAAGAGGTGTGGGATTCTGGAGTCAGGATAAACCAAAAAAAGCCATATATAAGAATCAAAAAAATGCCAAGAGGAGGCATCAGGATAGGAAAAACAGTAAAATTAGAGCTGCAAGATGAGACCATAGAGGGGATATTAAAAGAATTCAGAATTGCGAATGCTGATGTATTGATAAGAGATGAAATAAATGAAGACCAGCTTATAGATGTTATTGAAGGAAACAAAGTATACATCCCGAGCTTGGCTATAGTAACAAAAATTGACCTCGCAGATGACAATTCATTAGGACGGATAAAGCAAATCAAGCCGGATGTTTTTATTTCAGCTGAGAAAAAAATAGGAATAGATATCTTAAAACAAAAGCTATTTGAGAAATTGGATTTTATCAGGATATACCTCAAGCAGGCAGGAAAAAAAGCAGACTTAGACGAGCCAATGATAGTAAAAAGAGGATATACCTTAAGAGATTTATGCTCAAGGCTGCATCAGGACTTCATTAATAAATTCAAGTTTGCCAGAATATGGGGCAAGTCAGCAAAATTTGAAGGCCAGATCATAAGGAATCTGGAGCACAAATTAGAAGATGAAGATGTTGTGCAGCTGCATATAGCTTAAGAGCCAAACTCATTTAAATCTTTTTTGTTTCAATTCCTTATCCAATCTTAATACCCTTTTAACATAACCTTCTCCTAATTCTCTTCTAAATCGTTTAATGACATCTCCTATTTTTCTTTCTTTATCTCCGAAAATAAGGTTATCTGCGTGAGCGATTATCTTCTCCTCAATAGTCTTTGGCAGATAATCTTTTAATGGCAAATCAAGTTTCTGCTTGATTATATCGGATTTTGCGATGCCCACCCCTATATGGCGCTCTGCAACCCTCGCTAATCCTGGAAACCCCTCTTTTTTTAGTATCTTTGATCCTATAATGCCGTGTTTTATGCTTTCTTTTGTTCCGGGCTTGCAGGAAAATCTTCCGATATCATGCAGCAAAGAAGCAATCCTGATAAACTTCAAATCGGCTTTTTTTATTTTTTTTGCTATTCTCAACGCTGCTTTCTGCACTGATTTGGAATGAGCCAATACTTTTTTAAAATCTTTTTTGTCTTTTGAGTATTTTCTCAGAAGAGCTATTGCTTGTTTTTGATCCATTTTTTAATCTCCGGTACAGTTTGTTGATATTATAGTATAAATAATATTCCTTAACACCTAATAATCTCGCAAATTTGGAGTAGTGCAGCCATAATTTCTTATAGCTTTTTTTCGCATCATCAATCTTATGTTCTTCGATAAGTTTATTAATGTTGTCGATTAATAGACCTGATTCTTTAATCCTGTTTTTTAGCCCATTTACTTGAAGGCGTTTTAATGATTTATAAATTCCTTTGATATATTTATAAACCATATATTTTTTTATAAATCCTCTCTGGGCATTTAAAATATTTATATAAATGGAATTTAATCTTTCATAATCAGCTAATGCTTCTTTTATGCGGCCTTCTTTGATGAGGCATTTTGCCTCATCAATCATCTTTCTTATTTGATCTTCTTGCAGATGGCTGATAGCACTATAAATCTCTTTTATTTTTTTATACAAGCCAGAACCTAAGCCTAATTGGATAAGCTTAACATACTCGGAATTTAAGTTTTTG
>CAZKBD010000038.1:13777-16444 GCA_964550945.1 uncultured Methanosarcinales archaeon | reverse complement strand
TTGACAAAACAAATTTTATGCTAAAATCTAGCAACTATCTATCGCGTTGACTATTTCGGTTATTATTCATCTCTAAGTGGTTACAAAAATATGGAAAGGTTTATATATTCAATTATATTTATATAATTATATTAATTATACGGAGGATAAAAATGATAGAAATCGAAACAAAAGTCAGGAACTGGGGCAATTCATTAGGCATAACTCTGCCAAATGAAGCCATCAGGGATTTAGAGATTAAGCCTGGAGAAAAATTAAAGGTCTTATTGTTAAAAGATAGGAACATCTTAAAAGAAACTTTTGGTGCATTAAAATTTAGAAAATCTACTCAAAAGATGATGAAAGAAACAGACAAGGAGTTGTATAATGACTAAGAACGCATTTGTTTTTGACACCTATGCGATTATAGAACTAATAAGGGGCAATAAAAACTACGAGCCTTATCTTGATTCCGCTATCTTGATCAATGAGTTTATATTAACAGAACTATGTTACAATTTGATTAAAGAGCACAATGTCGACAAAGCTTATGAATATACTGATAAATATTCGCAATATGTAATAAGAGTAAGTCCGGATGTAATAAAAGAAGCTATGCTATTCAGGTTTAACAATAGAAAACAGAATATCTCTATGACGGACTGTATAGGCCATATCCTCGCAAAGAAACTGAATATTAAATTTTTGACAGGAGACAAGGAATTTGAAAATATGGAAAATGTTGAGTTTGTAAAGGCATAGATCATTCAGAGGATTCTGTTATGGCAGGCGTAGCCTTACAGGCATAAAAGTTAAATATTTCGGTTATTTTGTTGCTATTGAGTTAGGAATAATATACGAGCTGTATAGAAAAAGATGAACCAACCAAGTTATTGAAGGGAGATTATTCCTTGGCAACACAGTCAGTTATTTGTTGTTTCGCTTATCGGTTTTCTTCTGCTCCCTAATAAGAGTCCTGCTCCTGCAAGTAATAACATAACTGGGTCTCCAACAGCAGCAGAATTGGTTGTTGATTGGCCTGATTTTAGAGCATACCCATTATCTGGAGAGCTGGGGTCACTATTTCCACATGTGTTCCTGGCTCTCACCCAATAAATATATTCTACTGGAGTTTCAGTGCCTTTTTTAAAGCAACCACCGCCAACATATTCTGGCGGTTCTGCTGTTGTATCTGTATAACTTGTTTCAGCCTGCCATCCGCTTATAGGCTTAGCATCTTGAAAAGAGCTTGATGGCGCTCCTCTATAAACCCGGTATTCTTTAGCATGGTCTATAGCTTCCCATGTTATTCTAACTTGGCCTATGTGGCCTGTAGTGGCATCAATATTACTCATATCTCGCGGCGCATCGCACTCTAAGGGATTATAGCCTGTATCTAGCTCATTGCTGTCTGAAAATCCATCAGCATCTGTGTCTGCCAGCAAAGCGTTAAGGTCAGTGCCTCTTGGATTATTAGTAGGGTGGAATGGGTTGTAGTAGGTACGAGTAGCATATCTATTTTCATCATATCTTGCTTCAAAGTAATCTGTAAGCCCGTCTCCATCAGAGTCTGCCAAAAGAGGATTAATGCCCCATATTAGTTCAATATTATCCCATAACAAGTCATCATCAGTATCCCACGATATAGGGTTTGTATGGCTGGTAAATATCTCATAGTAATCATCCAACTCATCATTATCTGTGTCAGTATATGATGGGTGAGTAGAGTAAGTGTTGACTTCTAACCCGTCAGTTAATCCATCCCCATCTGTATCAGGTTCGAATGGGTTTGAGTCATATGATACCAGCTCCTTGTAATCATTTAAGCCGTCATTGTCTGTATCCATCAATAAAGGATTTGTATTATAGGTTAGCACTTCCAATCCGTCATTAAGGCCGTCTAAATCTGTATCTGCATTTGAATAATCTGTTGAATGTATATATGTTTCTTCAGCATCACTTAAGCTGTCTTGGTCTAGATCAACGCTTATGTCATAGGCATTGCTGCCAGACTGCCATTCAACAACTCCCAAAAGGCGGTCTATTGAACCAGAGCCGCCAACAAAATAAATATCCGCCATCTGCCCAGTTACGCCGCCTTCTATAGCTGATGTGTAGGGGTCATCTGCCTTTATCGTAGTTTGATAGTGAAGATTCCAACTACCATCTCTGGTTATTGAAGAATCTTGCGCGTAATTTACTCCATCAATCCTAGCTTCTATGGATAAGGTACTTGCATCAATCCCTCCAAAGAAACTGCCTACATTTGTTATTAGCCCAGAATAAGGAGCATCTGGAACCTGGTACAAAACAGATCCTTGGTCTGGTGAGCTGAAACTGCTAGTGCCGCAAACATCCTCAGCAAGAACAAAATAATTATAGCCAGTCAATACCTGAGCAGTTGTGTCTGTAAAGCTTGTTATGCCAGATGCTAAACTACCGCTGATTGCAATAGCATCTGCAGGATTGATTGATAATCCCCTGTAAACCTGATAATTATTTGCCCCTTCCACTTCTGGAGAAGCATTCCAAGTTACCTCAACCCTATCTGCAAGATCATCAGTAGCATCAACATTTGCAGGAGCAGCTGGAATCTGGCATAAAACAGAGCCTTGGTCTGATGAGCTATAAGGGCTAGTGCCGCAAACATTTTCAGCAAGAACAAAATAATTATAGCCAGTCAATACC
>CAZKBD010000038.1:0-13677 GCA_964550945.1 uncultured Methanosarcinales archaeon | reverse complement strand
TCTGGAGAAGCATTCCAAGTTACCTCAACCCTATCTGCAAGATCATCAGTAGCATTAACATTTGCAGGAGCAGCTGGAATCTGGCATAAAACAGATCCTTGGTCTGGTGAGCTGAAACTGCTAGTGCCGCAAACATTTTCAGCAAGAACAAAATAATTATAGCCAGTCAATACCTGAGCAGTTGTGTCTGTAAAGCTTGTTATGCCAGATGCTAAACTACCGCTGATTGCAATAGCATCTGCAGGATTGATTGATAATCCCCTGTAAACCTGATAATTATTTGCCCCTTCCACTTCTGGAGAAGCATTCCAAGTTACCTCAACCCTATCTGCAAGATCATCAGTAGCATTAACATTTGCAGGAGCAGCTGGAATCTGGCATAAAACAGATCCTTGGTCTGGTGAGCTGAAACTGCTAGTGCCGCAAACATCCTCAGCAAGAACAAAATAATTATAGCCAGTCAATACCTGAGCAGTTGTGTCTGTAAAGCTTGTTATGCCAGATGCTAAACTACCGCTGATTGCAATAGCATCTGCAGGATTGATTGATAATCCCCTGTAAACCTGATAATTATTTGCCCCTTCCACTTCTGGAGAAGCATTCCAAGTTACCTCAACCCTATCTGCAAGATCATCAGTAGCATCAACATTTGCAGGAGCAGCTGGAATCTGGCATAAAACAGAGCCTTGGTCTGATGAGCTGAAATCACCAACAACACAATCATTTCTAGCAACAACAAAATAATAGTATGTATTGGCTGGGTTTTGAGATGCAGTTGTGTCTGTAACGCTAGTTTCAGCAATCCAATCGCTAATCACGCTAGCTTGTGCGGAATTATCAGTTAATCCTCTATAAACCCGATAATCTGTAGCACCAACAGAAGAAGCCCAGGTTACCTGGATTATATCTGCAAGATTATCAGTAGCAACAACATTTGCAGGAACAACTGGTTTATCACATACTAGAGGATCAGTCCCTTGTGCTATCTCATAACTATCCCGACGATTATCACTGTCTGTATCAGGATTATTAGGATCTGTAAAGTGGATATCTGTTTCTTCCTTATTAGTCAATCCATCCTGATCAGAATCAACAAGTATATTATATCTCTGGCTTCCAAACTGCCATTCACCTACTCCAACTAAACTACTTGTGCCATCATTTACAAAATAAATCTGTACTGATTGCCCTGGAATACCTCCTTCTATTATATCAGTTGTTTCAGGGTCATCAGCTCTGACTATGAGATGATACCATGTATCACTTTCGTATTGGATTAGTGAGGATGGTTGAGCATAATTTATTCCACCAATCCTGCCTTCTACTGATATATTTTCAATAGCTATCTCTCCAAAAAAATTGCCAATGTCATTGACAGTTCCAAAATAATCTGCAGGCGTTTGTGGTATACCATAACTTATCTTAGGCATAGTCCAATATTCGTCTGGATGGGGGTTAACTCCCAGGGCGATGTAATCATTTCTGAATATTTCAAGGACTTCTGGTGAGGGTATTTTTGTAGGGTATCCTGCAACTGATGGATCGTAAACTTCTACAATAGCAGGTTTATTGCCTAAAAAAGCATCTAGAACCTCTTCTATTGGTATATCAGCACGTGTCTGCCCTACTGAAGTCAAAAAAGTGGCTATTCCCAAGCCAAATCTAGCTAATCTGCTTCTAACTACTCCTTTAAGAATCGTGTCTAAACTCATTCCAACCCCCCCATTAACAATTAATCATTGCGGAATGCAGCGACATATAAAAATTTTGTGCTTTTTATCCGATAGGGTAGCTGACTGAGGTTACATTATACCTTGCTCTGTGCTCATTATCTATCTTAACCCATTGGGGAGTGAAATTAATCCTGTAATCGCCATTTCCATCATCAGGGAAATAATGGTAATCTATGATGCTAGCACCATCATTTATGTCGAGGCTTTGGCTGCTTAACTTACTTAAATCCACAAAGCTTTCAATGCCATATTCAGAAGGGCTTAGGTTATACTCAAACCTGGCAAGGAAACTAGGAGCATTTGGATTAGCAGCATAAAGGGAGTTTTCTATATGAGCCAAAAGATGCGTCATATTCCATGTTTCATCCACCTTAAATGTGTAATTATTCTCAAAATCAGTCCTATTGATCACATTAGTTATCCTGCCAAGGCCAAATACTATATACAATGGATCTTCAAATCCTTCTATGCTGATATCTGTTTCTGTGTATTCTTGCCTTTTCCAGGAAGCAAGCCCTGCACTATCATTCACAAATAATGTATAATTAGCTCCGACAGTAATCTTCCAAGGATCTTTTTGATAAACTGTTATATTCCCTACTGTTATTTCTGTGTTGATGTTCAATCTGCGGCTTTCTCTCTTGATATTGTTGATCCAATCAGGCAAAGTAGTAGCGTCATCTTTCATCAAGGAAAGATTCTCACCAAATAAAGTTCCGTTAATCATTGCTTCTTTCAAGCAGAGCTCAGAATCATTAAGAAATTTGCCTTTGGAGATTATGTAGCCTTCTAACGATAATATTGCCCTGTAAGATGAGATATACAAGCCGCGCTCAACATCCCTATTCAGGTTTTTAATAAAATCATTTGTTGCATCAACTCTCATCTCTATTGCCAGCATATCATCACTCAACCTATGGTAGTTGTGAGCTACAAATATGAACAGGAATATTGTCAGGAAAGCAATTGTCAATATAGTGAAATACATGCCTTTTTTTGATTTCATTTCCACACCCTGACTTCCATAATTGTCGGGCCCCACATGTATGGGATGCCCCCTATCTGGACAGTTTCAGTCTGTAAATTATCTTGGCCAATCTTTATGTAGAGCTTGCCATTGTCGTCTAAATCCAGCCGCTCCAATAATTTGCATACTGCATTATTAATTGCATCATCGCTATAATCTGATTGGCATTCTGTCGAGGAAGTAAAAGAACAGGCATTTGGGCCTGCATAATCGCTTGGTATCTTTATTGTGGAATTAGTATCATCTTCAAATATGACTGTCCAAGTGCAGCCCTCTGCTTTTTCAAAAACGCTCGTGTAATTGATAAACACATCAATGCCCAAAGTATAAAAAGCGCGGTCATCAGGAGAGCCTCCTGTTGCGTTGTTTGGAGCTAATCCTGTCCTGATCATTATGCTATTTTCTCCTGTTTGGATGTAATTTATAGGGATATTGACTATATAAGGATCGCCTAATATATGATAATCACTTCCGAAATAAGAGAGGTTATAGAAATTTTGCCAGCCAGCTCCAGAGCTTATTGAAGCAAGGTCTGTCCATTTGTCTGCTGAGTATGAAGCTAGTTTTGCATCTAATACCACAACACCATTTGGTATTTCAAATGAGCCTTGAGTTATAGAGTTACCAAATTTAGGCGTTTCAATTGTTATGGGCATTAGGCCGTATGTATCTTGTGTGATTAAAGGAGTATATTCAAATTGGATATACGAATCTGGGAATAATGTTGAATTAACTGAAACATTTTGGAAAGAGGTTATTGTTTGTGCGCTGTAACTAAGATTGAAAATAATCTCTGAAATTTTCTGGTATATGCTTGTGATATTTGAAACATTAGTGTTATAAGAAGCGCCATGGCCGCACTCTGCAATACTTGTAAGGGTCTGATAATCTGAATCTGGCCCAAAGCCAACTGCATATACTATTATGCCTTTTGTTTGATATGCATAGCATGCTGCGTCAATTGACTCTTGTTTTGCTTTAGCTACACTGCAGGATTTTGGAGGGAAATAGCATTTATCAGGCGAGCCATCTGTCATTAACACCATCGATCTAATCCTAGAGGCGTTGCTGCTTGCGTCAAGAACATCTATTGCCCCATATATTGCGCAGGACAGGCAGGTATTAGCTGTTGATGTTGCATAACCATCGATGGAACTGAATAGGCTGGCTTTATCGTTAGTTAATGGGTGCCTTTGCCCGCTCACTTCAGTAGCATGGTATACCACTAATCCCACCTGGTTCTCCTCAGCTTCCAGTGAAATGTTTATAAATTCCTTATCTGCGATTTTTGCAAGATCCAGCCTTGTTTGATTACAGGTTAGATTTCCCGGATTATAGTTAACGCACTGATCCATGCTTGAAGATATATCTGTGATCAAGATCGTATCAGCTGTTCCGCCAAAACCAGCTTCAAAATAAGTGGCGTTTCTCAATCCAAACCTTAGAGGAACCGTTAATAAGCTCAGATCAGAGTAATTGAGGCTTAAATTTAATTCTTCATTTGATATAGTGATCTTATTTTCACCAGGATTATTATCATCTAAAATAGTTTTGTCTCCAATCTTTAAGAATACTTCATAATCACTTGAATAATGCAGATATATCTCCATTGAGTACAACACTCCAGGAACATAAAAGGAAGAATAAAGGTTGATGATGCCAGTTATCCCGGGAAAATTGTATATATTTTCTTTTGATTGGCTAATCTCTGATGTGGTATAGGCAATTTTAAAATAACCGCCACCTATGTACTTGTTTGCTCCTGTGAACCTGAATTCCAGCGTGTTATTCCCCGGGTGAAAAAAGCTGAGGTTATCCACAGAAAGCTGCCAGGAATCAGCAGTCATATTTGTAAATTGAGGATGATAAGAGCCAGAGTAGTTATCATTTATGTAAAGCTTGAAGTCATCATTGACATCTAATTCCATGTATGCAGAAGTGATGTTATTTATCGAGCTAGGCAGAGTAAGGTATTTGGTGATGTTGCCATCTCCCTCATACCCTCCAAAATAAACATAAGATGAAGAGACCAGCTCATTTATCCCAGTTAGAAATATTCTTGCGCTAAGGCCTTCTATTGCTCTTGACTTTTCTATTCCTGAAATCATCTGTTTTGAAGATAAAAGCTGAGTTGTATACGGGCTTCCTTGCGAATAGATAGATTGAGTATAACCTTCAGCCCAAACACCAAAACCATAGGTGGAGGGCAATAGGCCTTCAGTCATCAGTCTTACAAGCTCTTCAGCTTTGTCTTCTCTTCCGGTTATTTGGTATCTTAGCACCTGCTCCAGAAAGGTCCTATTCAAAATATCCTGGCTGGTTGTGTTTATTATCAGCTGGATATCAGAGTTATTTATCTCTCCCATCTTTGTGGTTGATAATATCTGTATAAGGTCTGAAGAAAAATAGATCGGCTGCTCAGAATTCTTGTTTACACTATAAAATGATGGAGCCACTATAATGACAGTCAAAATAATCAAAACTGCTATAAATGCATCCATACTGAAAAAATAGGCTTTCTTTACCATACATACAACCCCAGCCTTAATATTGTTGAATTATAATAGACAAACCTATACACTTTTACTAAATTAGCGGGATTATCAATTGAGTAGTTTTTGCCGATCCAGTTAACACCATTGATAGCCTGTTTTTCGCCATCTTTGTTTTCAATAAAAACAAAATAATCATGCCTTGTTGAAAATAGATCTCTTGTTTCCTCATAGTCTGTTGTTGCAAGCTGGGAGAACTGAGCTAATTTTGTTGCGCTCAATTTTTGGTTTTTTTCCATTAATCCTATGACAGTCACATTGCTAACTGTCCAATCAGTGGGATACCCTTCTGATACAAGATAGCTTGAAATGACCTTAGCATCTGCAACTATGTTGCCTACATCATTTTGGTCTATATTCGAAAGATTGATGCTGTACTTATAAAATATAAAAATAGCCCCTAGAAAAATCAATACAGCAATCATCAAGTCAAGGGTCCAGATCTGCGATTTAGTTGAGGTAGATTGTGCCATCTGTTTTATTGATCTTGTTTGCTCCTTTTGCGATATTTCCAACAACTGGAGGGATCCTCCTTGTGAATGCCTGGTTAATGGTGTCTACAGTTAACTCATTTCCAACAATGGAAATGGTGTAATTTAAGCTGCCTAATTTTTGAGGTATCTCAAATACCCTTGAATAGCCATCCAAAGAACGGGAAGCGAGATTAACCTCTTTTTGCACTTTTATCACTAAATCTTCACCATAGATGATCTCTTTCTGCTTGTCAAGATATTCAACTCTGTTTGCAGTCATGCCCAGAAGAATCAAAAACATGAAGAGCACCACTCCTGTGAGAGCCAGGAATTCTATAGCTGACTGGCTTTTTATGTGGAGTTTATCCATACATAGCCCTCTTTTGCTTCCACATTGATATAGTGGATTCCCTGGGTTTTTTGTATAGAGCCGGTTAGGTTCACTGAGGAAGAATATGCAATATCACTATTGCCGTTTGTTGTTTTTACAACAAAGGTGATCTCGTTTGTTGTAATGTTTATCAGCTCTACCTTCTCCGGCATAAACACTTTTATAGTGTTTTTGGATGGTTCCCCCCAGTAGTATACCGATTCAGCTGCATCAATAACTTGTTTGGCTATCTGGTCCACTTGATTTACTGCAATCTGGTCCTGAGTTCCAGTGGAATAATAATTAGAGATGCCAAGCAATAAGATGAGAACTACAGTCACAAAGCCGACTATTGCCATATACTCTATACTAATCTGCCCCTCTTTTTTCATCAATATCGGTTATTGGCGCACTACTATTTAAAATTAATGGGTGGAAAAGCGATGAAAATAAATATTTTGATTTGCTTCAATTTGGAAGTTACCATTTCAGAATTAACACATACATTTAAAAAACATATCCTCCAGCGAATGTAATGAGTTAGACAAAGGAATAAAGTTGAGGGTTATGGCTAAGAATAAAAAAAAGGAAAAAACTGATATGCATCCAAATCATCTAAAAGATCCAGTAAATATCTTATATGAAGCCTTGTTCTGGGTTGGTTTGGTTATATTGATTGTAGCTCATATATCCAAAAGGCCGATTGCTGTTATAGCTGGCCTGATAGTTATCTTTTTGTCATTGTTTGTTTATGAGCTGCACCATAAGGAAGAGGAAGAAAAAAAGAGAAAAGGAAGAGCCCTTACCAAGGCATTTTTTGTTATCATAACCTTAGCTGTGATTTACTTCTTGTACGCCTTAAAGGGAGAGTTGATAGGGATACTTAAAGGCCCAATCAGCCAGGGCTGGCTATTATACCTGCTTGGCGGATTATTCTTAGCAGATCTATTTTTTATTGGTTATCATGTGATGAAAAAAAGAAAGAGCAGCAATAAGCCTAAATTTATTGAGATAAGGCTTGCCAAAAAAACTGAAAAAAAAGAAGGTAAAAACTTGAGGGCAGGAAACCAAACATTGCTTTATATCCTTCTATTCTTGATCGGGATCATAATCGCGGTTGTGGCATTATTATATTCTAATTGGATAACAATGATTTTAGGTTTTACATTGGCTTGCTTGTCATTGTTGGCTTATAGGTTTATAGTGAGGCCACAAAAGACCAAATCACAAGACCTTGAAGACATGAAGAAAACAAAAGAATTTTTCAGCAAAATGCCAATATCGTTTAAGATTGCAAAAAATGGGGCAGCTGATAAGGAAACGGAGGCAAAGCTGAAACAGATAAAGGAAGCAGAAAGAAAGCTGCTAGAAGAAGGCGTAAAAGAGAAAAAAACGTTTAAGGGGCTGCAAAAAAAGAGGAGGCAGGAAGAAAAACTTTTGAGAAGGCAGGATAAGCTAAAAAGAAAAGAGATGAAAATAACATTAAGGGCAGAAAGGCAAAAGAAAAAAGAAGAGGAGAGGCAGCTTAAGAAACTGGACAAGGCAAAAGAAAATCTTAAGAGATTTGAAATGAAAAAAGAAAGCCTTAAAGGCAAATTTAAAGGCGAAGGCAGCCTTTTGATGGGCGATATAACCAAGATAAAGCAAGAAGTCAAAAAAGTAGGGAGATATGAGACAGATTTTGACAAGTTATATGAGCTTATAGGTAAGTATAGTGTGATAAGGCTATCAGAGGTTTCTGAGATATTTGGAATAAGCAAGGAGAAGGCAGAGGAATGGGCCCAAATTTTGGAGAGCCATAATCTTGCTGTCACCCATTATCCAGCAATTGGGGGGCCGGAATTAAGAAAGAAGGAAGATAAAAAATGACTGACGCAATAGACCAATATTCAGTAGAGGCAGATGGAATTAAAGTTGCGGTTAAAATAACCGGCAGCAAAGGGTCTATCAGAAAATATGAGCTAACCCTCCCAGAATGCAAGCAAGCAACTTTAGCATTATTGGATGAGATAAGGAGAGAGCTGGTTATGGAAGTCAGCATCACAACCTCTGAGATATTAGACCCTAAAGTTGTTGGCAATTTAAAGCAAAAATTTGAGGAGAAAGCAGTATTGCTGCTCAAAAATAAGCTGCCTAACCTATCTGAAGAAACCAAGCAATTTCTAATAGGAACATTATTGCATGACATGATTGGTTTTGGCAAGGTGGAATTCTTATTGAATGATGGTTTTTTAGAAGAGATTGTTATTAACTCAGCAGATGAGCCAATAAGGGTTTATCATAAGAACCATGGCTGGCTGGAAACTAATATCACTATGCCATCAGAATCGCAGATCCAGAATTATTCCAATATGATTGCCAGAAGAGTTGGTAGACAGATAACAACATTAAACCCTTTATTGGATGCCCATCTTGTGACAGGAGACAGGGCAAATGCGGTTTTATACCCTATCTCAAATAAAGGAAATACTATCACAATCAGAAAATTCGCCAGAGATCCCTGGACTGTAACTGATTTTATCGCTAACAATACATGCACATCAGATATTTTTGCTTTGATATGGCTGGCTATACAATATGAGATGAACATATTAATCAGCGGAGGAACCGCTTCAGGAAAAACAAGCTTCCTGAATGTTTGCATGCCTTTTATCCCTCCAAATCATAGGCTGATAAGCATAGAGGATACCAGAGAGCTTCAATTGCCAAGCCACCTTTACTGGTGCCCTTTGACAACAAGAGAGCCAAATCCAGAGGGCAAAGGAGAGATAAGCATGCTTGATTTATTAGTTAATGCTCTGAGAATGAGGCCGGATAGGATTGTTTTGGGAGAGATAAGGAGAAAAAAGGAAGCAGAAGTTTTGTTTGAGGCAATGCATACTGGCCATAGTGTTTATGCCACTGTGCACGCAGATTCAACGAAAGAGACTATAGAACGATTAGTCAATCCCCCAATTCAGGTTCCACCTAACATGCTAGGCGCAGTACACCTTAATATAGTCATGTTTAGAGATAGAAGAAAAGGCATTAGAAGAACATTGCAAGTTGGAGAATTTGTCACAATAGAGGAGAGCGGCAATATTGTAGTGAAGCCAAACATTCTTTACAGATGGAAGCCAGCAAATGACCAGATGGTAGCACATAGCCCATCCCTAAGGTTGTTTGAGGGGCTGAGCAGGCATACAGGAATGAGCCAGGCACAAATATTTAAAGATATTGCAACAAAGAAAAAAATACTGGAGTATCTTGTGAAAAATAATATACGAGGCATCGATAATATTGGCAAGGTTATGAATAAATTTTATGTTGATCCTGATTTTGTCACAGAGATTGTTGAGAAACAATCAAGCCCGGATAAATTGTTGAAATAAAATGTTTAAAATACCTTATTCGCTTTTGCCAACAAAGGTTTTGAGAAGGTATGCGCACATATTCTTTTTTGTTGGAGAATTTGTAAGGCCATTATTTCCGTTTCTTAAGCTTCATCTTAAACAGGCAGAAATAGACATTGAGACTCGTGATTATTTAAGCATGTGTTTTCTTTCTTCATTGATATTCTGCGGCTTCTTTTTTTTGTTTATCACAATGATATTGAGCGCTTCTGGAGCGAAAAACTCTGCATTTGCAGGATTTTCAATATCATTGGTCTTCACTATCTTTGTATTTTTCCAGCAGTTGATATACCCCAGAGTATACACCAACAGGCGAATAAAAAATATCGAAAAAAACCTTTTGCCTGCCTTGCAAAATATTTTAGTTCAGCTTAATTCAGGAGTTACATTGTTTGATGTCTTGCTGAACATATCCAAAAGCGATTATGGTGGCGTTTCAAAAGAATTTGGAACAGCTGTCCAGGAGATAAGGACCGGAAAGCCGCAGATAGAGGCTTTGGAAGAAATTGGCTCTGCAAATCCCTCTCTTTTTTTCAGGAGAGCTATCTGGCAAATAGTCAACGGAATGAAATCAGGATCAGACATTGCCGGAGTTATAAACGAAATAATTGACGCATTGGCAGAGGAGCAATTACTTCAAGTGCAGAAATATGGCGGCCAGTTAAATCCACTAGCGATGTTTTACATGCTGATAGCGGTGATAATGCCTTCTTTGGGGATGACTTTTCTGATAATAATCTCCTCATTTGTGAAAATGTCCGGGTTTGCCACTAAGATGGTGTTTTGGGGCTTGTTTGGCTTTGTCATATTTTTCCAGTTGATGTTTTTGGGGATCATAAAATCCAGAAGGCCGAATCTGCTGGGAGAAGAGTAAAATGTACAGGTTTTTGTCAAATCTTTATCCCAAAAATGTAAAGGTTAGCTATAAAAATTTGCTGATGTACTCAGCGATAAAGATCAATACAGAGAGATTTATAGGATTTGTCCTTTTTTTCGGCTTTGGCTTATCATTAGCTTTTTCATTGATGTTTGCAAACCTGATAAACACAAACATATTTTTTTTGTTTGCTATTTTGTTTATTGTTGTTGAAGTGTTGGTGTACATGTTGCTGCTTCTAAAAGCAGACGCAAAAGCGAGATTTGTCGAGAGCATTCTTCCAGAGGTATTGCAGTTGATGAGCTCCAACCTAAGAGCGGGCCTGACTACTGATAAGGCATTGCTATTGAGTGCAAGGCCGGAATTTGGGCCATTCCAGGACGAGATAAATTATGTCGGCAAGGAAATAACCATTGGCGCAGATATCGGCAAGGCATTGGTGGACATGAGCAAAAGGATAAAGTCAGAGAGGCTGCAAAAGACAATGCTTCTTATAGTCTCTGGGTTAAGGTCAGGGGGCCAATTGGCTGCTCTCCTAGAGCAGACAGCTAAGAATCTAAGGCAACAAAGGTTTGTTGATGAGCGCATCAGGGCAAATGTGATGATGTATGTGATCTTTATTTTTGCTGCGATTGGCTTTGGAGCACCACTGTTATTTGGCTTAAGCTCCTTCTTGGTCGAGGTTCTCACAAAGAATTTAGCTTCTATTGATATACCCCAGACAGCCCTGGCAGCATCAATGCCTATGATGTTCACAGAAGTGACAATTTCCGCGGATTTTGTAATTAAGTTTGCGGTTGTTTCTTTAGTCATGAATTCGATTTTAGGCTCTTTTGTTTTAGGATTAATAAGCAAGGGAAAAGAGAGCAGAGGGCTTAGATACATACCTGTACTGATAGCTTTAACAATGGGCGTGTTCTTTTTAGTAAGGTTTGTGATAAAAAATATGCTGAGCGGATTATTTGGCGTTTAGTTGCTGACTAGATAACTTTAGGCCACTTTATTTTGTCCAACAAAAGGTTTATATATAACATTCCTCCCTATCTTTAAATTAAAAGAGGTGGTTGTATTTTTATGAGAAAATTTATCTTTTTTTTAAGTATGGCCTTATTTTTAGCGACAAGCGTATTTGCAGCTGAACCTGATCAAATTCTGGTTAATTCTGAAAAATGGCAGGATGTTTACTCTACAATGCTGTATGGCAGCTTAGCTGGGCATACCACTAACTTCTTAGTTAGTGATAAGCATAGCATGATTATACTTAGCTCTATCCCCAAGGGGAGCCATCTTTGGGTAATCTCATCAAAGGATATGCCATATGTGGTTGGGTATGAAAGCATATTGCAATCTAATGGGTATACTGCTGAGGAATTTATTTATGACAATGTTAATCTAGAGCTGGCCAGCAAATTAAGTGTTAATAGTTTTGTGATAGTTGACGATTCTTATGGCTACAATGCGATATCGGTTGCGCCTTATGCAGCAGTAAGCAATTCATATGTCTTGTTTGCTGATAGGGATAATATTGCTGATGTTGAGGCATTCTTGAGTACAGTATCGGTTAAGAAGATGTTGATATACGGCCATGTAGATAGGGAAGTGAGAGACGCTTTATCTACATATAACCCTGAGATTATTGATAAAGAGGGGGATAGATTCGATAATAACATAGAGATAGTGAAAAAATATCAGGAGATAAAGCATGCAAAGCAGGCTATATTAACAAACGGAGAGTTTATTGAAAAGGAGGTAATGTCAGGGGCAGAGCCTGTTGTGTTTATCGGAGCAAATAATGTCCCAGACCAAATCAGGGATTATGTCCAAAATAGCGAAATAGAGGTCGGAGTTCTCATAGGCAACGAGCTTGTGGGAACAGCAACTTATATTAGAAGAAATGTTGGCATAAGTGTTTTTGTTAAATTTGCCCAGGGAGCAAGGCAGCCGCAAGGATCTATTTCGCAAGTGGAAGCATTAGACATGTTTTATCTGCCTGTTTATACATTAGAGATGAATCTGGATTCTATACAATACAACATAGCTACTGACCAATTAGAGGTTACTGTAAGAAACACCCAAGAGCAGGCGGTTTATTTTAAAGGAACCTATTCTTTAACCGCTTCTGACGGCTCAAAACAGAAAGTGGGGGATATAACGCCTATTTTTCTTGATGGCAATGAACTTAGGACAGTTGTCTATGATTTAGAGAAAATGCCTGCTGGCGAAATAATGGCAGAGGTGTACATAATCTATGGGGAGTCGAAGGGCTCTATGGAGCGCCTTATTGATACTAAAATAAGTGTTGAAAGAGTAGAGGTTTTGGATAAATGTGAGATAAGCATCAACAATCTAGTTTATGATAAAAAGAAAGGCATATTCTATATTGAAGTAGAAGATACATCTGGTGTAGAATGCTATATAGACATAGAATTAGTGGATGTTCTAGTGGATGGAGCAAAGAACAGTTTTGGCTCAGATGAGGTAATAAGCCTCAAACCGGGACAGAAAAAAGACCAGAAAGTTAAGGCTAAGCTTAGCGAGGCAGACATAGAAGATAATAACCTTGTGAAGGTCAGGGCCTATTATGGGGAGAGGGAAACCAGCCTTGTAAAAATCCTTGAAGGAGAGTTTGAACTTGTGTTGAAAGGCGGAGATTACCTTTTCTATTCACTGCTTATAATAATCATAATCTTGATAATACTAATAATCTGGAGGAGATACAAGGATAAAAAGAAAAAGCATGCCACTTAGCTCTTTTGACTTGTTTTTCTTAATTCTAATCAGTTCCGTTGCACACAGAGAACTTGCCACTAATTCTTAACACCCAGAATTAGCCTATTTTTTATTCAATAAAAAAGAATCAAATCAGTCTTTTATTAATGCTTCTTCTTTCACAGCTTTGCCCAATAAGTAGCCTCTGCCCAAAAAGTCCATTAATTACAAAAAACGACATCTTTTTTCAAAATCTCTAGCTCGTCATAAACAACAGTTAATCTATCTCTAATTAACCCAACTTTGCCTTCAGTTTCTTTAAGTTCTCTTCTCAAACTATCAACCTCATTTATGATAGAGCTTAATTTATCTATTTTTTCCATTGTTGATGAAGCCTCCTTGTTCTTTTTGCAAAATATCTAGATTAATCAAAATCTTTAGCTAACTGCTCTACTTCTTTTTGTGTCAGTTCTTCGACATGTTTTCCAAACTTATGCAAAACATCCTGTCTTCCATAGCTATTGAATCTCATCTCTTTGTCTAG
>CAZKBD010000037.1:0-16734 GCA_964550945.1 uncultured Methanosarcinales archaeon | reverse complement strand
CCAGGCAACTGCGAATGTTGTTGCAGAAGAAACTAAAGAGGCTGTAAAAGTAAGCTGCACTGATTCTGATGGTGGCGTAAACAAGGAGGTTAGCGGCACTGTAGAAGGCACTTTAGAAGACAATGATGATTTTGATTTTGATGACAGATGCGTTGGCAACATACTTATAGAATACTTTTGTGAAGGCAACACTTACACCAGCCAGAATATAAGATGCGATAAATGCGAAGACGGAGCTTGCAAGTAAATTATCTCCAAAGCTCTAGCGCTTCTTCCTCAACAAAGTGCAGCCTTTTTGCTGGGATTATCAGGCATTGAGGGAATTTTTCTATTTTGATATTCCTCAGATTTTTTAAGGAATCGTATTTAATTAATGAATCCTGGCTTCCTAAAGCAGCACAAAGGACAGCCTTTTTATCAACTTTATTTCTTATTAAATAATCAGCGGCTTCGCTTACAGCCATGAATCTGTTGTTGATCGGGTCTAGGTCAAGCAAGAACAATGTGTGCAGGTTATTTTTATAATTATTTTTAAAAATCTCAACAGGCGTTTCAATCTCTTTATTATTGAAAGGGATTGAAGCTGTTCGCCCGAACTTGTAGAGGTCAAGGCCGGTTTCACCAACTGCAGTCAAGATAGAGGCATTGTGGATTATTTTTGTGTTGATATCATGTTTTTTTGCTTCCAGCAGCATAATTATATGGGTTGTGGCTGAGAAAACATCGCCAATGATCAGGAAAGCGACATCCTTGTTTTTTGCTTTTTCTAAGATATCTTTGGTTTTATTTTCAACTAGGTTTCTATCTGCTGCTATGATCCTTTTGTTGTATAGGCGTTCTAGAGATTGGATGTTGCATTGCAATTTAGAGGTGTAGCTTTCCAAATAAACAAAATTGCATCTTTTTATTATCTCTAAGGCTTTTAAGCTGATGTCATTTCCATCTGCCAGCCCAATACCAATCAAATATAGCATATTTGGCTAGAAAAGCGCTGTTTTTTATAAAATTTTTGAAGTAAACAAATTTAAAATAAAAAGGTTTATATCTTCAAAGCATATAGGACAAGCAATATGATAGATATAATATACTATCAAGATGGATTGAAGAAAGGAAAGTTAAGCGATTTAAAAAAGCTTAAAAATAAAAAGATATGGGTAGATATCACAGATATATCCAAGGAAGAAGAAGAGACTATCCAAAAAATCTTTAAATTGCATCCCCTGACTGCTGAAGACCTGCAACATTCAAATGTCAGGATAAAAGTTGAGGAATTCCCAAATTATCTGTTCTGCATATTCTATGGGATTAAAAAAACAAAATCGATAGAGCTGATAGAGCTTGATTATATAATCGGAGATAACTTCCTGATTACAAACCATAGATTGAGATTAGAGTCTTATGAAGACCTTAAATCAGATAAAACAAAATTAGGGAGATTGTTCAGCAAACGGCTTGAATTCATCTTCCACAGGCTGCTTGATACAGAAATTGCTAACTTCATGCCGGTTTTGGAGAATATAGACGACCAGATCGAGTGCATTGAAGAGAAGCTGGCAAAACGGCCAAAACCAGAGCTGATGACACAAATATTGAAACTGAAGAGGCAGATAGTCACAATAAAAAAGGTAACGCTTCCTCAAAGGGAAAAAATTTCCTTTATTGCGAAGAATGAATATAAACATATATCCAAGGAAGTTATCCCTTACCTTAGAGATGTGTATGACCGCTCAATCAAGGTCTCTGATTCGATTGACAATTACAGAGAAGCTGTTAGCAATACATTTGATGCATACATGTCAGCTGTGTCAAATAATATGAACGAGGTAATGAAGACTTTAAGCATCATAGCTACAATTGCGCTTCCTTTAACTGTTATTTCTGGAATATACGGCACAAATTTTAATTTCCTTCCAGGCCAGCATAATCCTTATGGTTTTTGGGCAATGATCTTTGTGATGGTTTTGGTTGTTAGCGGAATGGTTCTTATGTTCAAGAGAAGAAAATGGTTTTAATTTTTTTCTGATGGCGTTTTATAGAGCTAATTTTCAGTTGGTTTGAATTTTTGACGTTTAAAAATAAAAAAAATCCCCCGAAGGGGATAAATTGCCTTCATTTGAATCCGTTGGGGGTGGTTTAAAATGAAGGCAGAGAACTAACCGCTATATTGCTATAGCGTCACCACAAAGACTAAGGGGTGAATGTAAAAAGATTGCAAAGATAGCTTTGCAATCAGATGAGTTCTATGCCTAATTCTTCGCTTAACTGCTGGCTTTTAGCGCTTGGCCTAGTATGATCTGTTTTTCCCAATATCCAAGGGCTGTTGACTCCGGTTATTATTGTCATCACTGTGAGCTTTCCTTTCATGTCGTCTTGGACACGAGCTCCCCAAATGACATTTGCATCAGGGTCTAAACTTTCAGTAACAAGCTCGCCAACAGTGTTTATCTCGTCTAGTGTCATATCCGGGCCACCACATACATGGATTAATGCGCCTGTGGCTCCCTTATAGCTGATATCCAACAGAGGGTTGTTCAAAGCTCCTTTGACAGCTTCTTCGACTTTGTTGTTTGTGTCAGAAAACCCAACACCAATCGCTGCTACTCCTCCATTTGTCATTATTGCTTTTACGTCTGCATAATCAAGATTAACTAAGCTTGGCAGAGCAATGGTTTCAACAATGCCTTTTATCATAGTGGATACTAATTCATTGGCAACTGAGAATGCCTGCTGTATCGGTAAATTTCCTGCAATGCTTACCAGCCTGTTATTATCAATGACAATCACTGTGTCAGAAACTTGCCTTAATTGCTGCAAGCCAAATTCAGCTTTATCTACTCGGGCTCTTTCGATCTTGAAGGGCATGGTCACAGTGCCGATAACAATAGCGCCAACATCTTTGGCAACCTGGGCAACTACAGGAGCTGCTCCTGTTCCAGTTCCTCCGCCCATTCCAGCACAGACAAAAACCATATCAGAGCCTTTTAGGGATTCTTTTACGTCTTGCAAACTTTCCTGCGCAGATTCGGCTCCTTTTTCAGGAAAACCTCCGCAGCCAAGGCCTCGAGTAACCCCTCTTCCCAGCAGAAACTTCCTATCAGCATTTATTATATTCAAGTGTTGCTGGTCTGTATTTGCGGCGATGATCTCAGCGCCTTTTATGCCCTTGTTGTAGAGCCAACCGACCATATTATTTCCGGCTCCGCCAACACCAAATACCTTTATGTTTGCCTGCCCAACTTCCATATCTTGCGTTTTATTACTTTCTGCATGTTTCAATGCATTGTTTATAATAAACTCCATTTTGGATCCCCCTTTTTTGTGGTATTTAAAACATACTTTTCAATATGCATATTAGAGTACCGAAATATTTATATTGTAGTATGCTTTATATTTTTCCCAAGAAACAGCTTAATTACTTATCGCCAATAAGTGGTTAAGTAAAATAGTTTTTCAAATAACACAAATAATACGATACGGAAATGCTTTTCGCCAAAAAAGCAACAGTTTCGTCAACAAGTTTTCGCCAAAAAACTGAGACGGACTAATTCTATTTTTATATATCCTATAGTACACTAATATTTAAATATTTCTGTGATGTAAAATATATGTTTAAGAACAATTAACAGCAATATAAACCGGTAGTTAACTCACTCGCCTTTCACTTTTTTACGCAATTTTTCAAGGGCTTTCTTTCCTTTTTGGACCTGTTTTGCGACTTCTAAGCTATACCAGCCATATTTTGGAACCCTTCTCCTATTAGCCCAGGTCTCAAACCAAAGAATATGCTCTATCCTGTATTTAGGAGGCTGCTCTGGTTTTTCTGCTGGATAACCGATTGTGATCACTGCATTGACTTTTACATGCTCTGGAAGGCCTAACACTCTTGATACCATAAGCTCGTCAAATGCACCAATCCAGCATGCACCCAAGCCAAGGTCATGAGCAGCAAGCAGCATATTCTCAGCAGCAGCAGCGCAGTTTTGTATAGTGTAAAGCCTTTCTCCCCTGGCTCCATAAAATCTTCTGGCTTTTTCTGGCTCAGCAACTACAGCTATAATTGTGGGCGCACTTTCAATCCATGTTTGTTTTAGGCAAGCTTCAGCAATCTTTTTTCTGCCATTATCGTCTTGAACAACGATAAATCTCCAGTTTTGCAGATTGCCAGCAGAAGGAGCAAGCCTTCCAGCGTCGAGGATATTGGCAATTTTATCCCATTCGACTGGCTTGCCTTGATATTTTCTTATTGAACGCCTTGTTCTTATTGATTCTAGCAATTCCATTTTTAATAAGCTATTTATATAAGTACGCCTATATATAAATTTAACTATGGAATACAACAATCTAGTTGAGCTATACGAGAGATTAGAGAAAACAACCAAGAGACTAGAGAAAACATTCTACATATATGAGCTGCTGAAGAAAACAACTGCAGAGGATTTAGGAGAGATAATGCTTTTATTGCAAGGAAAGGTATTTCCTACATGGGACTCCAGAGTTATAGGGTTTGCTTCAAGGCTTATTGTAAAAGCAATCCACACTGCAACTGGAATATCGACAAAAGAGATTGAGGAGCAATGGAAAAAAACAGGGGATCTGGGCATTACAGCAGAGAAGTTAATTGCGAAGAAAAAACAAAGAACCTTATCAGCAAAGGATTTGACTGTGAGAAAGGTTTTTGATAACCTAAGGAGGCTTCCAGAACAAGAAGGGATGGGGGCTGTTGAGAAAAAGATACAGCTTGTTTCAGAATTGTTGACAGCTGCAAAGCCATTGGAAGCAAAATACATTGTCAGGACTGTTCTTGAAGAGATGAGAGTTGGAGTTGGAGCAGGCTCTATAAGGGATGCAATAGTGTGGGCATTTTTTGAGAAGGAATTTGGCTTGGCGTATGACAATAAAACCAATTTGGATGTTGTTAGCGATGAGGATAGGGCAAAATATAACGAGTTAGTTGAAGCAGTGCAGCGCTCTTATGATATCACAAATGATTTTGCTGTTGTTGCAAGATCTGCAAAAGAGCATAAGCTGAACGGCATTGAGAAGACTGAATTGAAGATTGGAAAGCCGATAAAAGTGATGCTGTTCCAAAAAGCAGAAGATATGGATGATGCTTTTTCCAGAGTTGGGAATCCAGCTGCTTTCGAATATAAATACGATGGATTTAGGATGCAGGTACATGGTTTTGGTGGTAAAGTTAAGCTATTTACCAGGCGATTAGAGGAGGTCACTAACCAGTTTCCTGATGTTGTGGATATTGTTAAAAAATCTGTAAAATCTAAAGATTATATTATTGATTGTGAAGTTATCGGGATTGATCCAAAAACTAAGGCATGGCTGCCATTCCAGAACATTTCTCAAAGGATCAAAAGAAAATATGATATTGATGAGCTGATCAAGCAAGTTCCAGTCATGGTTAATGTGTTTGATGCTATTGTGGTTGATGATGAAATCTTGTTGAAAGAGCCATTTAAAAAAAGACGCGAGGCTTTAGAGAGGGTAATAAAGCAGATACCTGAAAAGATACAGCTGGCAAAGCAGATCATCACTTCCAATAAAAAAGAGGCAGAAGAGTTCTATGAAGAAGCGCTGGCAAAAGGGAATGAAGGGCTTATGGCAAAGAATCTGGAAGCTGAGTACAAGCCAGGCTCAAGAGTTGGCTATGGCGTCAAGATAAAGCCTACGCTAGAGAACCTTGATCTGGTTATCACAGGGGCTGATTGGGGTAAAGGCAAAAGAGCGCATTGGCTTTCTTCTTTTTCGGTCTCCTGCTTAAAAGGAAAAGAGTTTTTAGAGGTCGGAAAAGTTGGCACTGGAATAAAAGAATTGGAAGAGGAAGGGGTTAGCTTTAAGCAGCTTACAAGCATTCTGAAGCCTTTGATAACTGAAGAGAAAGGGAAATCTGTTTTAGTAAAGCCAAAAATAGTTGTTGAGGTCACTTATGGCGAGATACAGAAATCGCCAACTTATACTAGCGGTTATGCGCTAAGATTTCCGAGAGTGCTTAACTTGCGTATTGATAAGCCGGTTAACGAATGCAGCACAATAAAGGATGTTGAAAGGATTTATCAGAAGCAGAGGACATAAACATTCATACTATGGCTTTTTTAACAATTTTATTATCTCTTGAGTATTAAAAACTTTAATCTTATCTTGTTTTTTAATCCTTTTGTCGTCACTCCATATTATTGAGTTTTTGAACACTAAAGCAGTAGCAAAGAATAAAACGTCGTCTATGTCTATATCCTTCACCAGGTGATATGCTTCATCTCTTTGAAAAACAACCAGTTCATTTGGCACTATATACACATAATTTAGCATTTTTGAAATTAACTTATCATAATCCTCTTTAGTTAATCCTGACTTTTCGAAAATTTCTTCTTTGTGTTCTCTTAACTCTTGGAAAATGCCTTCTGGGAACAATAAGACTTGTTCGCTTTCAACTATCAGTCTTCTGGTTGTAGAATCTTTTATTATCGCAGAGATCAATACATTAGTATCCAATACAATCATCATTTTGCTAAGAACTTTTTAGTGGCAGCTTTATTTATCTTTTTGCTTAACTCTTCTGCGTCTTCTTTTGTTAACTTGCTTTTAGATGCAATCTTGTTCATAAATTCTAAGTCATTTACCCTTTCTTCTATTGCTTTTCTAGCTATTTCGCTCCATCTGATCTCTGAAAATTCTTTCATCTTATGGTGCAATTCGTCAGGAATTGCTAAAGTCATATTTGCCATTTACATCACCTTTACTTATATATGTGATACCACATATATAAAGGTTTCTATTTTTAGAAGATAAAACGCCCCTACGAGGACTTTCGAGCCATAAATTTGCTAACACAAATTTAACGGCGTTCGAACCCCGGCTCCAACCTTATCGCTCTATATCCGCAAGGTCGTGTCCTTTGTAGCCCATTTGTCATAGGCATCCACTAGACTATAGGGGCAATAACCTATGTTTTTCTTTGCTTGTTTATAAAATGTCGGAAATTTTCCACCCGTTTCTAACTGAAGGCTGAAAGCCAATGTCTTTTTAGAACTGAAAAATTTCTGAGCATACTCAAGAACCACCTGATGTGGCAAATGATAGCAACATTCCACCATTCTGTGAATGGTGGTTCTTGACATTTGTTGGTCTTGCTGATTCTTGCTATTAAAAAACAAAAGATTTAAATATATGGTATGATTACCATAGTACTATGGTAAAAAGAAGAATCATTTCAATAACACTCCTGAACTTAAAGATAGTGTATGAGCTATTTAACTGCAAAGGAGGATTAACTATAAAAAAGCTGGCAGAAAACATAAAAACAGACTACAAGAACACATACAATGCCGTCGATTTATTGTTTAATGATGGAATAATCCAAAAAGAAAAGGTCGGGAATTACAATGTGTGTAAGCTAAATTATGCAAACAGGGATACTGTAAATTATATCAACTGGTCCAATCTTGTTATTAAAGTTAATGATTTTAAAAGAAAGCACGATGTGGAATATACTATTATTACTGAAACAATAGATACATTAAAAAGAGTAAACCCTTTTTTTATCTGTGTAGTGTTTGGTTCTTATGCTAAAAATGAAGAAAAAAAGGATTCAGATATCGATATACTCTTTTTAGGGCATACAAACAAGCCAGAATTCAAAAACATCTTAAATAAGATAAATACCCCTTACCAGAAGAAGTTCCATGTAGTGGAGCAAGATATTCACGATTTTATTAAAGATTTCAAAAAAAAGGGCAAGCTTAGCGTAGCAACAGAAATCTATAAAGAACCATCTATAGTATTTTATGGAGACGATATTTTCTTTAAAATGCTGATTGAGGCGAATGATGGTAATCTTGAATAAAAGCCAAGTTGAAATTGAAGTAAAAGGCTATAAAGCAGATAGCAAAATAAAAATAATGTTTCCTGATGAAACATGGGCTAAGCACCATTTCAGCAAAGCTGGCTATAACCTTAGGATGGCTAGAGTTAACTTTAATCTAAATGAGCATCCGGATTTTGTCAAGGAATTAGAGCAAACTGAAGAAGCTGACCCTGAATTTAATACATATGAATGGGTAATAATAATGGGCTACTATGCAATGTTCCATTCTGTTAATGCTTTATTAAGAAAAATTGGAATTAGGGTTGGCAAAGAATACGCCCATGAGATTACCACTAATCTGCTTATCTACTATTTTTATTATACTAGGATAATAGAGGATGAACTGCTGAAGCTTTATGAAGATGCAGAAGAAAAAGCAAAAGGGCTTGTGGTGAGCTATATCTTTGCCAAAGAGGAAAGAACCAAATACCAGTATGGAGCAAACCTAGAATCGCAGAAAAAAGATGCGGAGAAAGTTTTGAACGATTCAATCACATTTGTCAGCAGACTGAAGGACATAGATAAATTGCTAAGCAGGGAATTAGTGCTTAAGAAATTGAATAAAAAATCTCTGTAAACTTTGTTAATCAGGATTCTTTTGTTTACCCCTACAAAAACGAAAGGTTTAAATATTTGTAGGGGTAACTAACTTGGTATGGTAAGCATTAGAAACAAAAAGATAAATGGACAAGATTACTTATATGCAGAGCATTCATTTAGATTGCCAAATGGGAATATCAAGAAAATATCCAAGCTTGTGAAGAGGCCTTCTGATATAAAAAACAAAGAAATAGCAGATTTTTTTTTAAGAAAAGAAATTGAGGCATATAAAAAGTATGCTAGTGGCTTCTATAAAGCCGATAGAGTATTAACCCAAGAAAAGATCGCTAAGATTGAATCGTTCAGGGTTGAATACAAACAACTGCTAAAAAATCTGACAAAAAATCAGATTTCTGATATTATTGACAGATTTACTGTAAATTTCACATACGAATCAAATGCAATAGAGGGGAATTCTTTAACACTAAAGGATGTTACTCTTATACTATATGAGAATATAGTCCCTAAAGGAAAAGATTTGAGGGAGGTATATGAGACCAGGAATACGAGGATAGCAAATGAACTTTTATTCAACAATAAAATCGGGATAAATATAAAGGATATTTTAAAATTACATTCAATCTTAATCAGGGATACGGGCGTTAGCGAAGGATTTAAGAAATTGCCTAATTATTTATTGATGAGGAATGTAGCAACTACTCCGCCAGAAAAAGTAGAACAAGAGATGAAAAATCTAATATTGTGGTATGATCATCTGAAGGGAAACGAGCATGCCTTAAAATTAGCAGCTGATTTTCATGGGAGATTTGAAAAAATACACCCTTTTGAGGATGGAAATGGAAGGGTTGGCAGGATTTTGGTAAATGCTATACTTCTCGATGATGGTTATCCTCCTTTAATTGTTAGGAAGACAGTTAGATCATCTTATTTTTCCGCTTTAGAAGCGCATGATAAGGGTTATCCATTCAAACTTGAACGGTTTCTTTTGGATAGACTTGAAGGCACTTTTAGTAAATTCTTTAAGGTCTATGTGAGGTATATTTAGTTTTGATAACTAAACTTGGGGTAACTGCTATAATCTGTTAAACAAGAATAGTTTAGTTACCTTATCTAATTATCCCTTTTTGCAGGGGTAATCTTTTCATAAAACTTTAGAATTCAGGATTATTGTGGCGTTAATCGTTTAAAAAATAAATGTTTATATAGGAGTATACTTTAATATGGGATATGGCAGATGTTTTATATCCAACAGTTGAGAAAGTTATTGAGTATAATGTTTTAGCACTCAAATTGATAAAGGTCAAGAGAGCAGACCAGCCTAAGATCTTAAGCCATCAAAAGATAGTTGGCATAATCGAAGAAACAAAGGACTCAGAAGGAGACATTTATGATAAAGCGGTTGTTTTGCTTAAAGGCCTTATCCAAAAACACCCTTTTGCAAGCGGCAATAGAAGAACTGCGTTTATTGTTGCAAAGGAATTTTTATTAAGCAACCAAAAGGCTTTTAATATTGAGGACAATCCTACACAAGCAAGAGCAATGCAAGGAATAAGAGAAAATTATTACACTAATGAAGAAGTTAAGGAGTGGATAAAACATGGCAAAATCAGAGAATTCAAAAGATAAGTACAAAGTAGTAGTTGACGAACTAGAGCATTTTGAGAAATTGATAGAAGGGCATAAGAAATTATTGACTGCTATCGGGAATCTTTAGGAATGAAAAAGATTTTCTTACTATAAATTTCCGCTAAAATTACTTTCAAACAGTTACATATGTGGAATATTATAATGCAAATCAGCTTATACCCTTTGCATAAGATAAATGCTTATAAAGAAACCGCAAAAAAATTGTTGTACATTTTTTAGGTTACATTTCCACTGCAGGATTTCTCGGCGATAAAATGATTGTCCCAAGATGGTTGTGAGAAGAATTTTCGGTGGCAAATCATATATTTTCCGCTTCATAAAAGTATATAAACCAGCTGATTATCTCTCAAGTAGAAACTCAATTTAACTATTAGCCAATAATACAAACGACTTGTTTCGTAACAAAGATTTGCTAAATATAATATTCACAAAATTTGAGGGTGGCATCAAAAAAGAGGCTGACTTTTTGAAAGTAAAAAATAGGTGATCACTTTCTGAAGTCCAGCTGCAGTCAGAGCATCAGAGAAAGACTTAGCTTTTTCGCAAGAGAGTGAAAAAGCAACTTTCAATTTTGCTGTGCCATAAGAGATAGCTTTGGGGCTATCAGCTTCATGCTCATGTGTTAGCTTTAGCTATTTAATAATTTCAATTAGCTTGAGCTCTATCATGATTAAGCAGGCATAAAATTTGCGGGGAGTTGTAAATTGATTTTGTTTTTTTTTGGGGCAGGATCAAGCAAATCTCCCTTAGCTTGCCTTTATGCCTGCTTCTGAGGAACCTTGTTGCAAAACAAGGCGCAGCGAAAAGCTGCTATCGGTTAACCGAAGCTTATGCCCAGGTTAATAAAACAAATATAAAGGAGGAGAAGAATATGAAAAAGTTGTTTAGTGTTTTAACGACTCTAGTACTTGTTATGGCTATGTTACCATCAGTACTGGCAGACGGCGCTGAAATTGGCGGACCAGCAGATATCGATGTTACAGAAGACTGCGTTCCACCAGTAGTATATACAGACCCAACAGAAAGGATTTGGAACCCAAATGACCAGACATACTATACAGCAGACGAGTATGGTACAGCAATAGCAGCAGGTGCAACTGACTGGGGACCAGTTAGCGGCATTGGCGGATATGATGTACCAGTAAGGCAAAACTATGCTTTTACAGGCGAGACATTGACTTACTATGTAGCTGTGTATGATGAAGATGGTGAAGATGACATTAATGAAGTAAGCCTATTGGTTGATGGTTTACAAGTTGGCGCATGTATGCAATTAGACGAAACCGCAGGAGGTTTCCCAGCAGATGCATACATTAACGACCATATGAACATACCATACGATCCAGACGACGAATTATATGACAGCACTGGTGGAGTAACCGACACAAGTGATTTATTCGCATTCTATGCATGTACTTTGATAGTGCAGAATGGATGGAATACTGAGCTTGCTGTTAGTGTTCAAGCTACAGATGGTGACCTAGATGTTTGCGCAGCTGCAGCTACCACAGTAGAGAGCATATGGACAGACTGGATAAACTTCAACCCAACATTGGCTCTAGACTTAACTGGCGGCCCAATAGACTTTGGATCAGTTGAACCTGGATCAGAGACAGTATCAAACACAGTTTATTTATTAAATGATGCTGAGGATGGATCCGGCGTTGTAATGGATATGTACATTGCAAGCGACGATTATTTCACAGATCCAGTAACCCCAGGCGCAATCTGCCCAACAGGAAATGGAATAAGGTATGACCAGTTCAGGTATTATGCAACAAAGGGCTCAATAAACTCAGGAGCTAACAACAACGCTTTCCCAGCACTTGGTGAAACAGTTGGATGTAGTGCAGACCCTGACGAGTTTACAGACCTACCAAGCCACTCTGGAGACATACAGGACATGTGCCATATTGTAAATCACATAGCTAGTGGCTCACTCTTGTCACAGGGATCTGAAATGTCTGTAACCTTTAAGTTGAGTGTTCCTAACCCATGCGAAGGGCACTTTACAGACGGTGAGTTCCACTTTGTAGGCAGAGTTGTCTAAAAACAACCCTTTTTTTATTTTTTTTATTTTTTTAAAACCAATAAACAGTTTAAAAGGAAATCATGCTTATACATTTTTACAAATTCACAACAAGGGGAGTTTAGGTAAGATAGTGGAGAAAAAAAATGAAAAAACTATTCAGCTTAATAAACTGCTTTATGCTAATCATCTCAATCTTGCCATTAGTATATGCTGATGGCGCAGAATATGGTGAGGGTCCTGATGTCACTGTTACAGAGGATTGTGAGCCTCCTGTGATCTATTTTGATCCCACCAATAGGGTCATCTATCCAAATGACCAGACCATATATACTGCAGAAGAGTATGGAACTCTTGTAGCTAATTTCTATGGCAATCCTACATATAACGTACCTTACAGGCAGAATTATGCCTTTACTGGAGAAACAATAAAATTCTATATAGCAGTTTATGATAAAGATGGAGAAGAGGATATTGATGAAGTCCTGTTAAGGGTTGATGATGTTGAGGTTGGAAGCTGCGCAATAAATAATTTCCAGGCAGCTGCCCCACTTGATGCATGGATCAATGATCATTATAATATCCCTTATGATCCAGATGATGATACTTATATAACTGGAGTAACAGATGACCTATTTGAGTTTTATACCTGCACCTTGATAGTGCAGGATGGCTGGACAACTGAAGATGCAGTTTCAATTATCGTAACTGACGGCAATTTAGATGCGTGCGCAACGAATCCAAACACAGTAACAACTGTCTGGGATGATCTGGCTAATTTCAATCCAAGCCTTGATCTAGAGCTATTAGGGGGCCCAATAGATTTTGGATCAGTGGAGCCAGGGTCAAGGGAACTATCAAATACAGTCTATCTGCAAAATAACGCGGAAGCAGGCTCAGGAGTTGTGATGGATATGTACATTGCAGCAGATGATTATTTCACAGATCCAGTAACCGCAGGCGCAATCTGCCCGACAGGCAACGGCATTAGGTTTGATAATTTTAGGTATTATGCAACAAAAGGATCAGTAAATTCTGGGCCAAATGGGATTGCTCCTACATCTAATTTTGGATTAGGCGCAAGATGCATAGCAAATGATGATGAGTTTACAGATTTGCCAAGCTATTCAGGAGAAATCAGCGATATGTGCAGAATAATAAACATTTTTGATGAAGCATCGTTTTTAACCCAAGGTTCAGAGATGTCCATAACATTTAAATTGATTGTTCCTAACCTATGTGAAGGCCACTTTACTGATGGGCAGTTTAGGTTTGTGGGAAGAGTAGTATAAAAATAATTTGGGGGTGGGGTAAGTTGGGGATTATCCGGTATTTGATGTGCATTTTATTAGTCTTAGTTGTACCAATAGAGTATGCTGCAGGCATTGATGTGGGAGGGGGTTTTGGCATTGATGTAACTGTTGTGAGCAATGCAAGCGACACCAATGGAGATGATCAACCAATCACAGATGAGATTTATCTTCACAGCTATGTAACCTTGATTGATGCCAAGAGAGAAGATAACTATGCATTTGCTGGAGAAGAAGTCAATTATGAGGTTTATGTTCAGAGCGAGAAAAATGCTGATAATGTCATAATAGAGATTAATGACAGAGAAATTGAGTGCAAGGAAAAGAAATCCAAATTAAGCGATGGCGACGATTTAGGAGATGAATTTTCAGAGCAGGCAGAATATGATAAGGATATAATGGACTATTACGAGTGCAGCCTTATTGTTGATGAAGCCAAAGGAGAAGAGGAAATAAAGATCACAGCTTGGGATGATGACATTATTTTGGCAACAGACAATGAAGATTGGGCTTTTAATCCCAGCTTAACTGTAGAAATTGATGATAACCTAGAGTTAACAAATACAAATGAGGTTATGCTGAACATAACTTCATGCGATAAAGAAATTGAATTATATCCTGACCAGCAAATAACAGTATGTGTTGGTTCAATCATCAGAATCATATAATGCTAAGGACCGCTTAAACAAGAGGTTATAAACATAACACTAAACAACTATCTTGCGAAATAATCCCCAAATTATTTTCGAGATATTGTTTATAGCCCTTAAAAGGCGGTTCTTGGCTTATTTTGCTGGCAAAATAGGTCATATAAAAAAGATGATGTGATAAAAATGAACATGAGACAGATAAGATACATGAGCTATTTAGGAACAATAGTTGCAACAGCATTCCTGACTTTGTTTATAGAATATGTTGCGCTGTTTGTTTAAGCCGATATAATAAAAAGGCTTAAATAGGAGTTATTGCATTCTATCCATTGTAAATCTTGTAATAAAATGAAAGAATGTTACAATTGCAAAGGAAAATTGGAAGAAGGAGTTGAGCTGATAATATTAAATAGAAAGACAATTCCTCAAAAAATTCTGAAATGCAGCAAATGCGGGAGATCTTACACCCATATTGATGAATACGAAAAAGTTAGAAAACAGATCCATCCAACACTAATGGATAGACTAAAAAGGCTTTTCTCTGGAGACGCTGATTTTATTGATTTATACAAAGGAAAAGTATTATAGGCTGTAATACTCTTTTCCTTCCTTTGAGTTCTTGTTTAATGGCTGAATGTGTATTATCAACAAATCATCTAGAATTATGAATCCTATCAGTATCAAATTTGAAGAAAAAACAGAGTATTTGTGTATGCAATAGTATCTATCACGCCTTTCTTTCATACAAGGGTATAATCCACTGCCGCTAAAAATTTTTCCTTTTTGTAAGCATTCTATTATAAACTCTTTTGTCCAATTGTATCCTTGTTTTAAGATATCTTTTTCTGCGTCAAGATCAAATATTATCTTGTTTTCTTTTATTAATCGATATATTTTTTCTAAAGTTTCTTTCTCAACCATCTTAAATTCAAAAGAATCTAAATTTATTAAATCTTTCTCTTTTTGCAGGATGTTTTGCGTCTTACTGTTCTTAAAAGCAGATAAGTTTGTTTAGGAACAATAACGGCAACAGCCTTTTCGGCTTTATTCATAGAATATGTTGCGCTGTTTGTTTAGAATTCCTTTGCTATGAAATCAACCATTTCCATGTAGGCACGACTTCTATTTTTTTTCCTTCTGCCCTAATCTCTTCCTCTTGTTCAAAAGTTAATATCTTCCCTTGTTTTAACTTAAATTTATCCATAGCTTCTAACAAGCCTTTTAGCTCCCTTTCCCTGTTGCTTTCATTTAGAGCATAACAAACTTGAATTGACTCAATTATTTTTGTTCCATCTTTTATAACAAAATCACATTCATTTTTATTGGAATAGTAGTAGCATTCGTTGCCTCTTCTTTTTAATTCTATGAACACAACATTCTCCAACACCTTCCCTTTGTTCGCAGAAAAATTAAAGCCGCTTATAGTGCTAAAAACCGGGTCTATAAGATATATCTTTTTTGGCGAACTCAACTGCTTTCTTATTGAGAAATCGAATTTCTGCAATTCAAAAAACAAATAGGAATTGTTCAGGTATGAGATATACTCTTTTACAGTTATTGAGTTTGCAAGCCCCAGGCTTTTCTTAATGGAGTTATATGTAAATGGAGAGGAGATGTTTGTTGCGAGTATATTTACCAGCTCTTTTAATAGCTTCTGCCTTTTAATGGAATATCTTGCGATAATATCCCTATAAAGAATGTTGTCATAAATTGTTTTCATATAATCCCTGTCCTTGTTCTTTAAATATTCGGGAAATCCCCCATAAGAGAGGTATTCGCTGAATAATTTTATCATCTTGACTTTTTTCTCTGTGACATAAAGCTCCTCTTTTTTTGGCTCAAAGCCCTTAAATCTAAGGTATTCAGGGAATGAGAATGGATAAACTTCAAAAGCCTTATACCGTCCAGTCAGCCTAGTGCCCAGCTCCTTGCTTAGAAGAGAGGCGTTTGAGCCAGTTATCAGCACTTTCTTGCCCTGATCCTGAAGCCTTCTAACAAAAGTCTCAAATTTTTCTATATTTTGGATTTCATCAAAAAAATATATCTTTGGACTATCATATGCCTCAATTAACACTTCATTTAGTTGTTCAAAATCCTGCGCTCTGAATTCTATAAGCCTTTCATCTTCAAAGTTTACATAGCAATAATTCTCCTTATTTTCCATTATCTGCCTTAATAATGTTGATTTTCCGCTCCTCCTTACTCCTGTGAGTATTATTATCCTTTTGTCATCCAGCCATTTTGAAATGTTGGCTAGCAAGTCTCTTTTTGTGGTCTTTTCTGGCAAAAGATTACGTTCCTTCTGCTGAAACACTATCTGCCTTAATATTTCCTTTTCCATATGCTAATTGGTAGTTAGCACTTATATATAAATCTTTTCATTGTTAATTAGCACCTAATTGTGCCATTAAAAATGAGCATGAAGCAGATAAACTCTTTGGGAACAATAGCTGCAACAGCATTCCTTGCATTATTTATAGAATATGTTGCGCTGTTTGTTTAGGAAGTATTATTGAGCGATTTTGTTATACGCCTAAAATTCTAGGCTAGCCAGACCGGTCTATAAGGAGCATAGGTGGGAAGTTAAGGCTCAAGCCAACCAGTTTTATCGGATGTGGGACAGGATTAGCTAATTTCTATGCTGTTTCTTATAGAAGTTGAATA
>CAZKBD010000036.1:0-17532 GCA_964550945.1 uncultured Methanosarcinales archaeon | reverse complement strand
CAGTAATATCAGGAAAAAATCTCAAAATAACTCCTGAAGTCCTTGGGCCATGCGATACTTTACAAGCTCCTAATGCTTCTAGCTTCATGGCTCAAAACTCACCCGGCAAAAAGGAAGTGCTCCTAACTTGGGTGAATCCAGCTTGTAGCAATATTGAAACTATTCTTCTAGAGTTCTATCACAACACCACAAGATATTATTTTGAATTGGCTCCTTCAACAATACAATATATAGATAACAATATCATGGATATGAATTGGGGAGAAACCTATACTTATAATCTTTATATAAGGTATGCAACTGGGTTAATTGCTGGACCCGTAATAGCCACTGTCACTTTAGGAGATAGCGAATGTGATGGGGTTCTAACAGGGCCAGCTAATTCTTTCTGCAGCGGGAATTCAATCTGTTATTGCGATGCAAGCAACGATATGCAATGCACACCATGTACTGGTCAACAATGCGTTCAGACTGTGAATGAAGTTTCTTGCGTTGATATCAACCAACAATGCTCTGGAGAATATGGTAATCCTTTAGGTATGTTTGGGTATGTGGGCACAGAATTGACCGGCTGCTTAAGCGAGTGGTGTTACTATGATTATTCAAATACTACCGTAGATATGTGCTATGCTTGCAGTCAGATAAGGACATGTTATGATTATAGGTCTGAGTTTGCATGTGAAGGCGAGAGTACTAAGGTTCCTTCAGAAAAGCAAAACAACGATTTGTGCCTTCTGCAAGCCAACTGCACTTGGTACCCCACTCCTTATCAGGAATTAGGCAAAGGCATTTGTTATAATCCAAGATACCAAGGAACTGACTATTGCGGTATGTGCAATATGACTGATGGATTATTTAATAATGTTGGCTGCAATCAAAACATATGCTCTAGGTTAGGAAACTGCTACAGCAAAGACAGCTCCTGCCAAACATGCACCGAAGAAACGGTTTGCGAAGATTTCACAACCGAAGAAAGCTGCATTGGCGCTGTTCTGGATGAACAAGGAAACCTTATCGAGCAGCAATATTCTATCAATAATGTATGCCCTAAATTAATAACTCCAAGCAATGACGCATGCGATTTAGGAAAATGCAAATGGATTGGCGCAGCATGCTTCAAAGATGCAGACAATAATAGCGAGCCAGATTGCACAAATCAGAACTGCAGAATGGACTTGCAAGAACCAATTACCAGAATGGGTTATGTTCCTGTAGTTATAAACCAAAGGGGTTATGATATACCATTCACAGTTGAAGATGTGTTTAATGATAAATTCTATTATTGCATATACAAATTAGGTCGCGATGATGTTTGTTGTGGTGCAGACTTTAATCCCATAGCAATACCTGCTGGTTCCTTAGTTACAATAGATCCATTAAATGAAAATCAGGATATTGTAAATGAAAGTGGCATTTATGCAATAAGGTACTATTCTACTGACTCTAACAAAAATATTGAGCAATTAAGAGAATCTAATCTCAGTTATGATTTGGACGGCCCTGGCCAAACTAATTTAATAGTAGTAAGGCATTTTGAGACATATTCATTATTGGATGTTATCGTTTATTCAGAAGATTATATGAACTGCTCATATAGAGCTGAGCCTGCTCCCACTTCAGGACCACCTTTTGGTTCAGGCCTGAATAGGAGTTTCACCACTATTCTTGAATATGAAAATGACGGCATAGTTATATTCACTTCAACGTGCCAAGATGTTAGTGGCAATATTCAGAATGAACCATCTGAAGTAAGGATAGATAGAGTTGACGGAATTATCACAGGCAGCGAGAGCCCAAATAATGAAAAACTGAATACAGGTAATGTACAAATCTCTCTCAAAACATCCAAAAACGGCACTTGCATTATCCACTCAACTGCTTCAGCGCTAAACAATAGGCAGCTGCAAGCTACCCAAATCACTCCTGTTGAATATCAACATAATTATAGCGCAACAAATCTACCGAATAACACTTACTTATTAGAGATTGAGTGCAAATTTATTGACACCACTAGGGATACAACCAATTTAAGATTTACTGTAGACCAAGCGCCTCCAGCAACAACCGCAGAAAATTTAGATGGAACACCATTTGATGATACAAAATATTACTATGGAACCGTTAACGTATACCTAAACTGCACAGATTATGATTTAGGAGAGAATCCGGGTGAATTTGGCGCCAACTTTTTAATGTATTGCCAAGGATTCGCATGTGGTGCTGGAAGCCCCAATTGGAAACAAGACTTCGCACCATTAAATAATCAAAGGGTAACACTTCCACAATTCGACTCAACCAGCCAACTCAAGTATTATTGTGTGGACACAGGAGGAAATGTAGAGCAAACCCGAACAAAGAACATCCTTATTGATGCAACTCAGCCAACAATACAGATTCTTAACCCGCAAGATGGAGATATAACCCTTAGTAGTAGTATCCCTGTTAATGGCAGCTTCACTGATCCTGGTCCAGGTGGAGTAGAAAGTGTTACAATAATCGCAAACGGAATTAGGTATTCATCAATCATTCCTGCTGGAAGCTGGCAGTTTAGAAACAATAGCGTTCATTTGGAAGAAGGCAATAATTACATTAGCGCAACACTTAAAACAGTTGCAGGATATAGTACAGATTCCAGTGGAATCACTGTAATTAGAGATAATTCTGGGCCTGTAATAAGCAGTATAGAAGTCTATGATGAAGATGGAAGTTATGCCCCAAATGTGCTTCAATTCGGTAAAAATATCACCTTTTCAGCTTCAATTACTGATAATGGAATAGGGGTTGACAACACTTCAGCTGATGTAGCTATCCACTGTTTAAGTCCTGGCTGCAGTTATCCTGATACTACTTTTGATTTAAACAACCCATCAAATAGTAATTATATCAAAACAATAAACTCTATTCTTCCAATTGGAAATTACTCTGCAATGTTTATTGCAGAAGATAAATTTGGAACACCCTCATTTGTAACGCGCAATTTCTCAGTCAACGACACCCAAGACCCATACATAACAACAAGCGTAGCAATATACAATAGAACGAATTTAACAGCCCCACTTGAAGGCCCTTTCAAGAAAGGAGATTATACTGTAATGATTACAGTTTCTGAAGACCTAAATACTGCTCAAAGCAGCATGTATTATTACTTAGCCGGTTATAACTCATCCGTTTATACTTTGAGCCAGTACAGCTCTAAGGTGTATATAGCAAACTTCACAATACCAGTTGAAGTTGCAGCACTAGATAATCTAGAAGCCACAGCCAATTGGAACATCACTATAATAGATTTAAATGGCAGAGATACCACTATTGATACAGGGCACACATTTAACATCAACACAACAGGGCCAACCATAACAGCCATAGAAGCTCTCTCCCCATACTATAACTCGCAGCTAATAACTATCCGAGGCAATACAAGCATAGGCAATGTGCTAGTGCAGGTCGTAGTTTATGATTCTGCTGGAGTAGCAAGTCTACCCAACAACGCAAATAGCAACGCGGCAGGTAACTTTGAGGTTACTGGAGTTAACTTAATGAGGGGCCTCAACAACATCACAATCAGGGCAAAGACAGAGCCAGACATGTGGGGTGAGTATTATAATGCGCCTAATTATCCAACTCCCATATTTGATAATGAGTCTGTTATAATCACTAACTGGGCTCCAGAGAATGTGCAGACAAATAACAAGACAATTGTTAGTGCTCAAGTGACTGATGAAAGAGGAGTAAATGCTTCTGGTGTTAATCAATCTTCAATTAGTATGAATATTTACGGGCCTTGCAATATAACTGATCTTTCCTGCACCAATAAGCTGGTCTGCACTATCAGCAACAACATAGTGGATGTTGAGTTTAAAATTGCAGAATATTACATATGCAATGACACAAATGAATTTGCAGCTGACGATTATGATGTAATAATGAGTGCAAAAGACAACGCAAATAATACCATAACAAATCGCCCATGGAACTTTACAATAGACCCAAATGCAGCAAGCTTAGATGGGTTTATTGTGACAGGAGGAACGCTTTACAGTACTAAAATATACACCAAAGAGAGCACTCCAGCCAGTTTAAGAGTTGGAGCTAATTGGTCTTCCAACACATCTATCTATTCAGCCCAACTAATCAATCAAACAGGCCAGGATGTTGGTCTAGATTCATTATCTCCACCAATTGAAGGACCAACAGAGTTCCAATACAAGCCAAGAATCCCTCTACCTCAGGGAGAATACCAATTAGCCCTTAATGCAAGCAGAATATTAGAAGATGGCAGCTATGGTGTAGGCAGGATTTTCCAAAAGACAATAGTGATTGATACAACAGCTCCAGTTGTAACAATCTCAGCTGCAGACGCAACACGAGATAAGGAAATAGCCCTTACAGTTGATTATCAGGATAATAAAGGGATTTATTCAATTAATGTTACTGGCGATATATTGCTAAACAGCGACACTTACAAAGACATTACTGACAATAGCCTAATCCCTGTAGAATCAACAGAGTATGGTTATACTATCAATACTAATTTAACAATTGAAGACAACACAAACATAATTAATGCATACTCCTGTGATTTGGCAAGTAACTGCATACCTTCAACAAAATCAATAATTTATGAATTAACGCCTCCTGTAGTAACAATACCCCCTCCAAATGGAGTTCAAAAAACAAATTCAAGCGCAACCATATTCTATGATTATGGGGCAGTAGCGTATAAAACTAATGACCTCTTAGTTACTGTTACAGGAACAGTTACAGAGTCCTTAACTGATATCATTAGTTTTACCTATGATGGCGTACCTATTCAGGTTAACGGCAATCAGTTCGCTTTTAATGTTTCAATAAGTGCTGGAGAAAATAAAAACATTTTATTAACAGCTATTGATGGAGCAGCTAACATTGGGCAAGCGAATGTCACTGTTGAGAATGATAGAACCGGACCTGAAATAACCTTAGTGTATCCTGCTTATGGTTATGTAAACACAACTGCACCTAAATTGATAGTAAAAACAACTGAGAAAGCAGATTGCGAGATTGATAGATGGGGCAATAATTTGTGGAACAACATGACAAAAGATGATTCACCAAATAACACTATCCATTCATACCAATATCCCGCCATAACCCAACCAACAGTTAACTTTAATATCAAATGCCGCGATACATTTGGCAATTACGGAACTACCTTACAATCCAGCTTTGTGTATGATGGCCAACCACCTGTTGTGTATGCAACAATTGACTATGAGATTTATGTTACATATCCAATTGAGCCAATAGTCCAAATTACCACTTTAAATCCAGATTCTAGCCCAGAGTTAACAATATGTAATGTTAGTTATGGTATCAGCAATTATAATTTAGTGGACAGCGATAGTAATTACAATAGTGAACATACTATCACTTTAACCCAAATTGGAGAAAACAATGGCGATTACAATGCTAAAGTTAAGTGCTGGGACAGAGCAGGCAACAACGGTGAAAACAATAGCATAAGCTTTACTGTTAATGCAGCATTACCATTAAAAGTTAATATTAATGAACCATTAAACGGATCTTTAATATCTCAATCTGAAGTGATACTAAAAGCAACAACTACCCGGGCTGTAACTTCTGTCGGAGGTTCTTGCAGCTATGAAGACAATACATATCATTATACAGGCACTTTAACCTGCCATGAAATTGATCCCCAACAAGGCAGTGAAGATTGTGAAAGAATTATTACAAATTTAGATGACAACAGTTACACTTTCACCATAACATGCTCATCTCCAATAAGTGGAACAGCTTCTAATTCAACAACATTTACAGTTGACACAATAGCCCCTAATCTAACAATCTCTTATGCAAGAAACCCAACAAATAACGGAATAAATGCAATAAATATAACATCAACTGAACCATTGAATGAAAGCCCAACCTTACAATTTAGCAGGTATAATGATCCTCAATATTTCAATTTAAGCGCACTAACGCATAATGCCGATAACACAACATGGAGCGGCAATTTAAGAATAAACATAACTGATCCTATTGATGAGAACATAACAGTTACTGTTCATGCCTATGACCTGGCTGGTAACTTAGGAAGCACAGATGAGCACCCATCTATTTTGAGGGTTGATACTATTGCACCTGAGTTTAACGTAGAAACAATATCCTTACAATACGGTAATGGTGCTGCTAGGGCTGGTGAAAAGATAAATTTAACAATCAACGCTTCAGAACAGCTTAAACAAAACGCAACAGTTAGATTAATAGACTCATCTGGAGCATCTGTGCAAGCAACTTACTTAACAAGGTATTTCTCATGGGATATACATACTTATACAGTAGCTGGTGGCGTTTTGGAAGGTCCCATAAACATCAACATATCTGGCGAAGATTTAGCAGGAAACCCAGGCAGCAATCTGATAACAGACACAGGGCTTATAATCGATACAATCAATCCAATGTTCGATGATGATTCAACATTATCGCCGAGGAGCGGCTCAATTATTAATGACAGGAAGCCTTTAGTATTTGCATCATTTAGGGATTATGAAAGTGGAGTTGAAAATGTTGAACTCTGGAAAGACAGTATTGGAGGAATTTCTTTAAATGAATTTAATGGTGTATGGGACAAGACAGAGCATAACATCAGCTATATGCCAGTAGACGACTTTATTAACGCAACAGCAACAAACACGACAATTGTTAATCTATTCGCTAAGATTTACGATAAAGCAAATAATTATGCGCAGAACAGCTGGTCATTTACAATAGATTTGAATGTGCCAACTACTCCAATCTTTAGTGTCCAGGACGGAATCCCTTCTGGAAGTAGATGGTATGTGAACACAACAACGCCAAGATTGCAGCTTGACTTTAGCGAAGATGTTCACGATTTAACCTACACAATCCCCGGCATTTCCTCTACATTGACAAATGTGAATAATAGAACATATTATATCGACGCAACAACAGCAACAGGCCAAGAAAATGAATACGAATTAGAAGTGAATGCAGCTAAAATGAATTATGTGGTATTTGGCAGGTATTTCTTCAATTTTGTTGTTGATACAGTAAAGCCGCAGCTTTTAGTAACAGCCAACCCTTCAGTAGTATCATTAACCAACTTCACGACTATCACTATCGATTACCAAGATACCTACATTGATAGAATAGAATTGTCAGGAGCAGGTTATACTGAAACATTTGACGAATATGACACCACTCCAATCACATACAGGCTAAACTTGACTTCTGATGGAATATATCCTGTCACAGTAAAAGCTTATGACAAGGCAGGCAATTTAAACCAAACTACTATAAATGTAATAAGAGATACAAATGAGCCTGAAATCACAATCCAAAGCGTAACAAATGCTTCTGCCGGTAGGATACTGAAAAAATCTGATTATCTATACAGAACAAGTGCAAACAGCATAAACATTGCCGGGTTTGTAACAATAAACGCCAGCCAGGGGCTTACAGTTCAGGGAACAGAAGTACAATTATTAATAGATAATTCTCTTGTAAGCACGTATACAATAACAACTACAGGAGACACTGGCTCATTCACTTTCTCAGCAATAGGCATTAACCAGAACCCAAATAATTCAATTAGGATAGTTGCAACTAATCCACAGAATGGCCTATCTGGCTATAAAGAGTTTACTGTTCAGCATACTAATATAGGACCAAGTGCAACTTTAGTTGATGAGTTGGTAAGCACAATAGCACCTATGCTGGAGTTCACAACAGATATGCCCTCAAGTATGTGCGATATAACCACTAATAGTTTGTTGCATGCGCTATTGGTAAATGACTCAACTACATCATTCCATATACAGATTGAGCCATCAAATGCATTCAACGCCAACCAGTACAATAACATGGATATAAGATGCGCAGATGAGGACTTAGGTATTATCAATACAATAACATTGAGCGTATATGTTGACACCCAGAAGCCAACTATAAGCGATGTGAAATATTATAATGATAATGATATAGTAGCTACTGCAACCAATTATAAAGAATATTTAATGTTTGCCCCAAGAAATGAGAGTTTAACAGTATACGCAAATGATAATTTTGATAATGAATTGAGATGCAAGCTAGACAGCGAGTGGATTGATTCTAACTATACTGATAGCCATATACATCAAACAGAATTCACCTCACCAGAGGACGATATAAGGAATTATATACATTCTATAATATGTATTGACAAAGCAGGCCTCGAATCAGATCCTTTTGTTATCAATGTAACTGTTGACAGGTCTGCTGGAGTTCAGATACTAGAAACAATACCTCTAAATGGAAGTTATACCAACAATGGGCTTTATGAGGTGTATGCAAGGACAAATATGGAATCAAGCTGCACAATAAATAATGGCACTGCCACTAAAGATATGACTGATGCTAACAGAGACCATACTATTGCTTTAAGTGAGGTCATACCTAGATATATCGCTGCAGGAGATAATAGGATGTATCAGCTTACTATCGCTTGCGCATCACCTACTCCTGGAATTGACTCAGCGTCTAAAGTGATTAGTTTCACAACAGACTTTGTGTTAAATGCTCCAACAATAACTGCTCCAATCAATGAATTTGCTACAAACAATTCAGTTAGTGCTGTAAGAGGAAACGCTGAGATAGGTGCTCAATTTAGGATATCAGTAAACAGCCAGGAGCAAGGAGTATGGAGAAATGTAACTGCTCAAGGCAACTTTACAGGAAACGCTACTTTAAGTGATGGATATAACCTAATTGAGGTTTTGATAGAAGACAAGGCAGGCAATCAAAATTCAAACTCTGTAAGCGGTTATTATACTAATATCGGGCCAAGAATCACAATATTAACTCCAACTAATGAAGGGCCATTCAGGAGAGTAGATGAGCTTGCTGCTGTAATAGAACAGACTACTGAAGCAGCTGTTAACCTAAGCAGGTCTTACATAAAATTGGAAAATGCAGCTGGCCAAAATATAGATATTGGCACAAAACAAATCAATGGCAATACAATTTATTATGACACCTCAATCCTAACCCTAGCAGATGGATTCTATGTGATTACTGCTGTGCCTTATGATGTTGCTGGTAATGAAGGCGAGAGAGAGACTGCAACATTTGAGATAAGCAACCAGGTTCCTGAGATAATTGTTACGAGCCCAGATAATGGGGATATAATCACAACCGCCACTGCAAGATTTATCGGCGAGATTAACATCAATCCAAATGAAGACATTACTTCAGCAGTATTGGTAATGCCAACTATTCCTTATGAATATATTTTGATGCCAAATATTGATGGCAATTATTTTGATACTGGAGCAACTAATAGTGGTTTAGAATTAGGGCATGGGGAGTATATATTCTACATTAAAGTTAATACCAGCAGCGGGAATTACGGCGAATCTGTTGAAAGATACTTCACTATTGACCTTTTAGGCCCAGGCGGATGCATTATAATCAACAGGGAAGGAACATGCCCATCATAGCGCTTAAAAAAAGAGAGTGATATGCCACATAAAAATAAAATAAAAAAATTGAATTTATTATTTTTATTGATTAGCCTAATTAGTTTACTAGCTTGGCCTGTTTCTGCCAGCTCTGAAGAAATAATTGTTTCTGGTGATATCAGCAATGCCCAGCAAGCCAATGGCATTTTTGCAAAAATCACTCCATTAGGAGAATTGAAAGTAAAAGAAGAAAAGATAGCTCTTGGCCAAGGCGCTGGCGGAATAGAAGAGATAAATAATCCTCTCCCAGAAATCAGGGTTATTTTTGATCAGGATGTAACGCTATCAACAATTCGTGTAAAGCTCTATAATCTGACCGACAACTCTCAATTAGGCTCTTGTTCGTATACGACATGCACTGGTAATTTAACATACAACAGGACGCTTATAGGCGGAAGTACATTCGTCTACAAGCCAGCAACTCCTTTGATAGACGGAGCAGAGTACAAAGTAACAGCAGAAGCAAACGATACAGAGGGCAATCCATCGCCAACACCTATTGAAAAAACATTTAAGATTGTGCTGCTGCCTGTAAATATAACCTTGATTGAGCCCCCTTATGGCGCAACCAACATAAATCCCTTTAACATGACCATAGGGCTTGACAGGGATGCTAATTGCAGGCATTCTTTTGCTAATGATTTATATGGCAGTATGACCAGAAGCTTTGCAAGCTTAACCACAACTCAAAAGAAAGCAAATATGACCCTTATTTCAACTCCTAGCGTAATATATGTGTCATGCAATGACAGCTATGGAAAATTAGCTTATAAAGACTTTAGCATAACTTGGGATGCAGGCAACCCTGCTGTAGTAAGCTATGGCGCAAATCCTAGTGAAGTGACCCAAGATGCGCAAACAACAATATTTGTGAATACAAGCGAGAGCACTATATGCAGGTATTCTGATTATTCTGATGTGGCTTATTCAAGCATGAGCAAATTTCCTGGATATGACAATGCAAGCTTTGCAAATTACCATAATCAGACTGTTCCAACACCAACTGATTCTGGAACCTACCATTACTATGTTCAGTGCGAAGACAGGGCTGGAAATTACATTGGAGGGGATATTGACCACAGGGTTGATATAACTTATATCACAAACTTTAATGCAGCTCTTCAGATTACTACTCGTGGGCCCTATGTGTTCAGCTCAACATCAAATATATACCTTAATATTTCTGTAAATAAAAGAGCGATATGTTTCTACAGCAATTACTCTGACCTTGACTCTGATCTCAACCATAGGATTTCTTACAGGAGTGGTGATGCGTCTTTGAATGCGTTTACCCCCACAACAAAAACTCTTTCAGGCTTAAGCCCAGGCTCTTATACTTATTACATCTATTGTTTCCCTGATAATTTCGATGAATCTTTCGATGAATCAGACAGCGATAAGGAGACATATACTATCAGCATAGACACATCAAATCCCGTGATGCTTTCAGTAAACGACACCTGCAAAGATTATCCCGCTAGCATAAATGATCCTGACAAGACATGGAGAACAGACAAATTATACCTAAGGCTAAAAGCCCAGGATAATGAGACTGAAGTTACTCAATTTGTTTACCGCCTTGTTGATGATTATGATGGCTCTGGGATAGCAGATGGAATAATCACAGGCATAAACGAACAAAGCAACCACATCTATGAGTGGGAAGGCTGGATTGAAGACCTAGATCTCAACGAGTCTCAATATAAATTCTATGCTTACGCTAGAAATGAAGTAGGCAGAAACAGCTCTGAAGCAGAAAGCAACGGTATTTTAGTTGATACCTCCCTTGCTCCCCAGACATGCAATGATGGCATATTAAATGGGGAAGAGACAGACATAGATTGCGGAGGAGACACATGCAATGCATGCGGCACAAATAAGAATTGCACTGTGGATGATGACTGCCAGAGCATTAATTGCGAGAATGGAAAATGCAAAGCTCCAACTTGTACTGATGAAATACAAAATCAGAACGAAACAGATGTAGATTGTGGAGGAAGAAATTGTGGCGAATGCGAGATAGATGAGGATTGTGAACAAGACAGCGACTGCAAAAGCGGTCATTGCAGTGCATCAGATAAGTGCATAGCGCTTCCTGATGAATGCGCTAATGGAGTGAAAGACAGCGGCAGCGGCGAGACAGATGTAGATTGTGGGGGAGACATATGCGAGCCTTGCGGCCCTGATCAGAGCTGCAGATCAAACGATGATTGCGTTTCAGGCACCAAATGCATTGACGATGAATGCAAGACATGCAGCCAGAACGATCTTGACTGCGATGGAACAGACAACTGCGAAGATGATGACATTGATGGAGATGGCAAAAAGAACTGGGAAGACAATGATGATGACCATGATGGCGTTCCAGACATAACTGATTCAGATGATGATGGTGATGGCGTCTTAGACCCAAATGACAAGGACTGCGATGATGATCTAGATAATGATGGCATTAAAAATTGCTTGGATAATGACATTGACGGCGATAATTCAATCAACACTCAGGATGTTGACGACGATAATGACGGCTTGGCAGACGCAACCGATCAAGATGATGACAATGACGGCGTCCAGGATGACCAGGAAGACTGCGATAATGATGGGATGCCTCAGGGATGGGAGGAGAGATACTGCGACGGCAACTGCAACCCAGATGAAGATTCAGATGGCGACGGCTTAACTGATATAGACGAATTTAATTCAAATACTGATCCTACTTTGAAAGACACAGATGGTGATAGCTATTCAGATAAAATAGAGATTGACAAAGGCACAGATCCTACAAATGCAGCAGACCATCCAAAATCAAACTTCCTGCTGATAGTTCTTATAATCTTCCTGATAGGCCTTATAATCGGAGGGGGCTTTTATGGATGGAAGGTTTACCAAAACAAAAAAGAAGAAAAGCCAGCGCCTATTGCAAGAATGCCTCCAATGCAGCCCAGGCAGCCACTAGGGCAGCAGACAACATTTAGAAGAGAATTAAATCCAGAGGAAAGAAAAAGGCTGGAAGAAGTGCTTGAAAAGAGAAGGCAGGCAAAAACTATGGAAAGAAGGCAGATGTTTGGGGCATTTGGCCAACAGCAGCAGCAGCCAGGCCAAAAACCAGCTGTTAAGATTGGGCCAAAGCCAGAAATAAGGCCGCAAACAGCTCCTAAACCAACAGATGTATTCTCCAGATTAGCTGGCTTAAGCGCAAAAAAACCAACTCCAGAAACAAGAAAAGAAGCGAAACAGGCGCTTAATCAATTATCTGCTATTGCAAAATCAGACACCACTAGGCATGAGGAGATCAAAAAAGGATTGTCTAATCTCAAAACACAGGATGAAGAGCTAAAAGGCCATATCAGCAGCTTAAGAAAAGAGATAGCTTCTTTGTCTGCTTTAAAATCAAATCAGCCAAAAAAGGAAGTAAGCCTTGTCATTGGAAGCAAATTAGGAACTAAATATCATCTGCCCAATTGTATTGTCGCTAGAAAACTGCCTAAAAGCAAAACAGTCACATTCAAGAACGAGACAGAGGCTTTGAAAAAAGGCTATAAGCAGTGCAGTGTTTGCTTCACCAGCCTTAAGAAAAGGTGATGAGAGATTGCTAAAGCCCAGATACAAGGCCAAATCTTCATATACATCATCGCAATAATAGTATTCTCCTTGATTCTTCTTTATGGCTATAATGCGATAAGAGATTTTGCTAAAAAAGCAGAGGATGTTACATACCTCAAGTTTGTAAACAGCTTAGAAAATGCAGTAAGGCAGAGCTCAGGCTATGGCGATATCTCAATAAAAGATTTCACGCTTTCCGGCTATGAAAAGATCTGCTTTGTTGATTTGAGTGATGCTGCTGTTACTGCTGCTTCAGGCAAAGATTTATGTACCTCAGGAAAAGATGATTACGATCCTGTTATCTGTGACGGCTGGCAAGACAGAAAGCAGAATGTTTTTTTAAAGCCAATGGCTCCAACTCCAATAAAGGTGTGGACAATTACTGTTGATGGAGGGGATTCGGACATAGAAGAAGATACAAGCACATGTAGTGGTGAAAAATGTTTTTACCGCTGCTTTGACATCAGCAATGGAAAACTAAGATTGAAGTTAGAAGGCAAAGGAAACAGAGTAATAGTATCTGAAGCTCCTGTGGGTTAATTGTTTATTTATTACTCACTATGTGTGTGCAATCGTGATTTTTAGTTAATAATAATTAATAAAAAAATTATTATCATTAATAGCATGTTGTCAAATCGTGAATAAATAATTTAAAATAAGGCACGCACCAGTAATTTTAAAATCAATGGTTGATTATTAACCACTACAATGAAAATCAGAGGTGAAAATTCAAACTGAATTTATGATTTTAAAGACAATTTTTTGAATAAATAACGATAAAATAAAAAATAATTAATTATTACTAACTGTTATCCTAGGCAATACATCTGTTATGGAGTTATAGCTCATAACAAGAAATAAAAACTTTAGTGATTTTATGTTAAGTGTAGTTAACATAGAATCGATTTTAGGTTAACTGCATATGGCAAGATTACAAAAAAAAGGGGTTATAGAGGTACAGTTCAACTGGATATTCATTTTGATAGCAGGCGCTGTTATTCTGCTGTTTTTTGGCTATCTTGTTGTGAAGCTTAGAGGCACAGCAGAGGAAAAGACAAGCACAACAGTCTTGTCTAATCTCGAAACAATACTGACCAGCGCTGGAGTGAGCACAGGAACTTTAAATGTAGTAAAGCTGCCAGATGCTGAAATAGAGATCAGCTGCGAAAGATTTGCCATAGGCCCTCTTATAAGGCCAATTGACTCAGATGTGGTATTTGCGCCAAGAATGATAAAAGGCAGAGAGCTATTGACATTCACATTAGAATGGGCCACTCCTTTCAGAGTCACTAATTTTCTTTATTTAACTAGCCCAAATGTCAGGTATATACTGGTGTTTGACTGCGGTAGTGATGCTAGCGATAATTGTCAATCTGATTCTTACAAATTGATGAGCAAGATAAATAACACTTTACCAGAAGAATTAAACAAGGATTTGAGGCAGACTTCTGTAGGCCCATCAAGTAAGTTCAAAAATTATGATGATATAACCGACTTAAACAACTATGAAGTAAGATTTGTGTTTTTTGGTATAGATCCAATTACTCCTCTTCCACCTGCTTTCAACAAGATGAACAACAAAGACGTTACAGCTTTAAAGATTAATCCTGGCACTCCAGCCGATACTTACCTTGAAGGCCCTGTTACAATTACTTTTTACCAAAAATCAGGCAGCAACTGGGGAGCTGGTGCAACTTCAACATCTTTAAGAAAATCATCAGTAATAGGAGCGGTTTTCTCTAACGATTTGGAAGACTATGAATGCAACATGGAAAAAGCATTCAGAAGGCTAGTGCATGTTTCTGAAGTGTATAAAAAAAGATCAAAGCAATTAGATACAGGCCCTGCTAATTGTAGAAATTATCATCTCACTGAAGCGCAAACCCAGCTAGATGTCCTAAAAACACAAGCAACTAGTGGATTTCCTGCTGACACAAGCGCCATGAGCAGCGCCATAGTCTCTTTAGGGCACCTAAATAATCTTGCAGAGCTTTCATCATGCGTCCTAATATACTAAAACAACAATATTCCACCAATCTTGATGATTGGTGGTCGAGGTGGAATTTGTTGTGCTCAAGAACCACCATATGATTGGCGGAATATTGAGTGTCAAGAAACCACCTCAAACATAAACTAATAAAAACCCATGCCACCAGTCTTTGACTGGTGGTTCTTGACATGATAAAAAAAATAGTAAACTATGCAGTTATTGTTTGGCTAGTTCTTGATCTATTGTGCCTTCCGTTTGTTTTTGCTGACGATACTAAAGAAGTTTCTAAAAACATCCTCTACAATAAAAACGAATTAGGAAATTTTGGAAAGGTTAGTGTAGCTAGTAACAAAGAAATAAACGATAAAAACGAAAACATACTCTTAACCAACAACAATCTAAAAGATGAGCCTTTAATAATAAAAAAACCTGCATCTATAGTTTATTTTCTATACTATCTTGTTGTAATCTTAACAATCTCAGTTGTAAAAATAAGCTCCAAAGCGCAGGTGCAAATGGGTGAGTCAATAGCAGTTCTGATGATATTCCTCGTTTTGATGGGCCTAGGCTCCATATTCCTTGTTAATGTGTTCTCTGGCAGCGTTGAAAAAAGCAGGGAAGAAAATCTGCAGCTCAAGGCAATCAGCATCGCCCAAAAACTCTCATTTCTTCCTGAGCTTCAATGCAGCGAGGAAAATATTGTAGTAGAGCCTTGTATTGACATGCTTAAGCTAAATTCAACACCTGGCATTATAAACAGCAGCATGAATGATTATTATCCTCTCTTTGAGTATAGCACAATAACTGTCAAAAAGATATTTCCAAATAATACTGATCCTGAAATGGTAGTATACAACAAAACAGACAAACTAAAACCAAACGAAAGAAAGATGTATATCCCAACAGCATTATTTGATCCAAAAGAAAGGGCTTATGGCTTTGGATGGATCACAATTGCAGTTTATTCCTAAAATGAGACGTAAAAAATCGCAGATGGAAATAATGGGATTAGCGATAATAGTGGTTTTGCTATTCTTAGGAATGGTTTTTGTAATAAAGTTTGTGGTTCTTAAGCCGCCAAAAGAATACAAGAAAGAATACACCAGAACAGAGCTTGCTTCAAACGTAATAGGAGCAATGCTCTACACAACAGCGCCAGACTGCTCAAAAGTAACTTTCGCAAAATTATTCCAGGATTGCGCGCTTGGAGATCCAGGTAGCATTTATTGTGGAACAAAACCTCCTTCTGAGGGTGGTGGGAGTTGGTATTCTTGTGGCTATGCCGCATATCACGCAAAAGATATCCTTGAACGTACATTAGGCGAAGATGGCCTTAATCTTAACTATTACTTCCAAGTTGAAGCAAATGACGCGGACTTACCAGGTTTTGCTCCTATAGGAGATTCATGCCTTGGTGAAAGAAAGCAAAAAAGATATCCTTTGCCTGGAGCAAGCACAATTTATGTTATACTCGATATATGCGATTAAGCCTTAAGCTACAAAAATTTTAACAACAATGGTGGCGGCGAGGCGAGGGTCGGCTCCTTCGGAGTGCCGAGCAGGGCAAAATTTTGAAGAAATTTTGACCGTCGCCTGCCATTATTGTTGTTAAAATTTCATTTACAAGGAAAAAAGCAGTTTAGATGATTAAATGGATGAAGTCAAACCTATAGAAAACTTTATATATCACTTGTCACAGATTTAGACTAAAGAGGTGTTATTATGAAAAAAGCCCAAAGCATATCAATTAATACAATTATTATAGCAGCAATTGCGTTATTAGTTCTTGTAATTTTAAGCGTTGTCTTTACAGGAAGGATGGGAATCTGGACAAAAGAGACAGCAAAATGCGAGCCAACTATCGGCAGATGCGCATCAGCTGGCGTTAATTGCGGCGATATTGGTACTTCAGTAGAAGGCTACCCAACCAAATATGCTGCAGCAAAATGCGATGCAGAAGGAGCAACCTGCTGTACTATTGGCGGATAAGTTTAACATGCGTAGTAAAAAATCACAGAGCATGTCTATCAATACAATAATTATTGCAGCGATAGCTTTAGTCGTTCTTATCATCCTAATAGCTATCTTTTCTAACAGGTTTAACATCTTTGGCAAAGAAACAGCAAAGACAGAAGCAAATGCCAAAAGCAAGGTCTGCTGGAGCCAGCCAGGCTATTGTACTGATGCCGAATGCAAATCAGATTACACATTAAAAGGCGATGCGTGGGTTGACTGCCAGGAAGGCCAAGCCTGCTGCATCAAAAAATGAAAAAAGCTGACCTCTCCATAAATATCATAATTATCGCTGCCATCTGCTTGATTGTTCTCATAATTGTTATAGCCATATTCGGCAGCAATATAAGGAAATGGGGCATTGGCATTGCAGACTGTAAAGTTAGGGGCGGTGAATGCAAGAGCAGC
>CAZKBD010000035.1:0-17724 GCA_964550945.1 uncultured Methanosarcinales archaeon | reverse complement strand
GAATATACATCAAAAATCAGGGGGTGCTTACAGAGGAGAAACGCAAAAGTTTACTGTTTTTGTGTTGTTCTGAAAATATTTTTATAATAGTTTGTTGGTTGGCAAAAGAAAAAATATTTTATCTTCTTGAATTTGCATCCAATGGAGCAGCATTTTGTGAGAAGCCATGATGATTTACCCAACCTGCCAGTTCAGCAGGCTTATTAAGATCTGCTGGTGTTGGGACCTTGTGAAGGAATAGATGCGCCCATCTAGCACTAGTGCCATACCCTCTCATCAGTTCTCTTGCTCCAGAGGCAGTATCGCCGTCGATATTAACTACATCTTGATTAGGGCCTGAAAAATAATCCATAAGGACAACACAATTTGCTCTCATATGGTGACTCTCTCTTGTATCTACATTACTAGCAGCATATGGATGAATCAGGTTAGCCTCTCTAAAATGGGTTTCGGCTTTAATAAATTCCTGTTCAAATTCAGATTGAGAGCAGACTAATGTTACTTTATCAAAGCCACAGGATGATAAATGAGAACCTATTTGCTCAAACTCACCATAATCTCCCTCAGCAGAACGGTAAAGTATAATCCTTCTTAGACCCTTGAACTGCTCGAGGCTATGAGCAACATTTTCAGGAGCCATATAAGGCAAAGTCCTTTCTATCAAGTCCTCAATAGGAAGGTAAGCTGATAGTTCTTTATCTGGCTCACCTTTAGTTTTTAATACTCCAATACTAACCTCTTTTCGTCTTATTCCAGCATCTTCCAACGTTATTGCACATTCGTATGCTCTCTTAATCCCTTCTATTGCTTTTTTTCTTACATCTGCCTGAGGCATGCCCCTGTCAATAAGTATAGTGCTTATCCTATCTCCTAGCAATCTTATTGCGTATTCAACCTCTTTTAGAGATGTTGGAGAAAGATATCCTTGAAATCCATTTGATAAGTGAGCTCCCAATTTCCTTTGCCCATCCAGATCAAAGAAAGCATTTTCATGAGGCATGTATGCAAGGAAGATATTTGAAACATCAGTTCCAGCAAGCTCATCAATTCTAGATTTAAACTCAGGTCTTAAGGGGGATTTATGTGCTCTTGGGCCATATGGACCAGAGTTTTCTTCGGATGTAGACATTATTACAGGGGGGAATTCTACTATGCCATGTCTTGCCTCTATTTCAGATGCTAGCTGTTGAGCTAGCCTTCCCCTATTGTCATTGCTTATTCCTCTGGCATCTAGGTACGCGGCAGCTACCCTATATGAAAATTCCACCTCTTGGGCAACCCATGGGCGATTGGCTTCTGCAGCTTTTCTTAGCATGGCTGTACGCCCTATATTCCCGGGATCAACATTCCCTCTATTTTGTAGAGCTTCTGCTAATCCTATCATCCTTAATCTTTCTTCTAGGTTTGATGTCATTCTTATCTCTTTGGGTATACAGGTGAACACATCTATTTTACATAATCATTATAGAATATGCCACTAACTGGTGGTAAGAAAATGCATATTTCTTTATAAATCTTTGCCTTAAGATGGTTTTGTGCACTAACCAACCCATTGGATTATATCCGTATTCTGTGTAAAAAGCCCTATTTGAATGTATAAAACAATACTTTTTACTCACTTCTTACACAAAACCAAAAAAAAACAGTAACGTTTAAATATAACCAGCTATTTTCATTATGTGTGAGAAAAGAATGAAGAAGGGCAAAAGCCTTTTTCTGTTAAAAAATGGTTAAAAAGAGATTAAAACCGATGTTACCCAGCTTAAGGGAAAGAAAGCGGTATTTGGCTTTTGAAATCATATCAAGAAGCAAAATGGATAATTTTGATGCTATTTCCAGCACCATCTGTGATTCATCGTTGCAATTTCTTGGAGAGCTTGGAGTTGCGCAGGCAGGGATAATGATCTTAAAAGATAAATATAATGATAATTTGAAGAGAGGGCTGATAAGGGTAAATAACAGGCATGTAACCCATTTGAAATCAGCTTTGATGATGGTAAATAACATAAATGATCAAGAAGCTCTCATTCGCTCAGTTGGAGTTAGCGGGATATTAAAAAAAGCCGAAAAAAGATATCTAATAGGAGCTTAAAAAGGAGGATATGACTATGCAACCAATGCCGCATCAATTAATGGGATATGACAGAGCCATTACAATGTTCAGCCCTGATGGGAGGCTATTACAGGTAGAATATGCTAAAAAAACTGTCAGGCAAGGCAGCACTGCGATAGGATTAACATGCTCAGATGGCATTTTGCTTGTTACAGACAAAAGAATTGTTGACAGCTTAGTTGTTCCAGAATCTGTTGAAAAGATATTCCAGATTGATGAGCATATTGGAGCAACTGCCTCAGGGATATTGTCTGACGCGAGGGTTTTGATAGAGAGAGCGCAGCTAAAAGCGCAGCAAAATAGAGTAACGTATGATTCGCCAATAGACACGATATCTGTAGTAAAAGACATATGCGATTTAAAGCAGATCTGCACCCAAAGCGGCGGCTTGAGGCCATTTGGAGTATCTATACTTGTAGCTGGAATTGATGATTCCACACCAAAGCTTTTTGAGACAGATCCAACAGGAATTTTCTTCCAATACAAAGCAAGCGTTATCGGAGAGGGAGAAGTTGAAATTGAAGAGATACTTCACAAGGAATACAATCCAAACATCACAATTGAGGAAGGCCTTAAACTTTGCCTGAAATCCCTGAAAAAGATATTGGGAGATAATTTTGGCGTTGAGAGGATTGATTCAGCTTATATAAACTCAAAGGAGAGAAAATTCAGCAAATTCTCCAAAGAAGAGATTGAAAGCGCATTGAGCGGCGGCAGCATAAAGAAGAAAAAGAAAGCGTAGCGTTAAAATGGTTAATGTAGACGAAGCAAGCATAGTGAAATTAAAAACTCATGGCCAGACCTTTGAGATACTGGTTGACTGTGACAAGGCTATGGCATTCAAGTCAGGAGCCCAAGTGGATTTGCGCGATATATTAGCTGTGCAGCATGTATACTCAGATGCCAGGAGAGGGTTAGTCGCTTCTGAAACTGCCATGAGAACTGTGTTTAGCACAGCAGATATTTTTGAGGTTGCAAAGGCAATAATCCAGAAAGGCGAAATACCATTAAGTGCTGATTATAAAAATAACCTTAGAGAGGAAAAAAGGAAAAGGATTATTGATATGATCCACAGGAATGCAGTTGACCCAAGAACACATTTGCCTCATCCTCCTCAAAGAATAGAGAATGCGATGACAGAAGCAAAAGTGCATATTGATGAGTTCACAGATGTTAACAAGCAAATTCAGGAGGTTATTAAGCAGATAAGGCCAATACTTCCTATAAAATTTGAGGTTAAGGAGATTGCAGTTAAAATACCTCCAGATTATGCAGCAAAATCATATTCAACAGTAAAGAGTTTTGGCAGTGTAATGAGAGAGGACTGGCAGCAGGATGGCTCCTTGGTTGTTGTGGTGGAGATGCCTGGCGGCCTTGAAGAGGATTTTTACTCTAAACTGAATGCATTATGCCATGGAAATGTTGAAAGCAAGATCTTAAAAATAAAATGAGCAAAATAATCACAGAAAACAAAGCAGTAGTTGTGCCAGGGGAGATATTGGCAGAAGGAATGGATTATCTGCCTGGCTTTGGAACTTACAGAGACGGCCAGAATATCCTGTCAGGGATGCTTGGCCTGTTTATAGTAGATGGACGAGCACTTAAATTGATACCTCTATCCGGGAAATATATCCCTAAAAGAGGAGACACAATAATCTGCAAGGTCATTGATGTCAGCTTTAATGGGTGGATTGTTTCAACAAATTCTGCTTACTCTGCTTTACTGTCTATGAAGGATGCAACATCTGATTACATAGTCAAGGGAGCAGATTTAACTAAGTATTATAACATTGGTGATTACATTGTTACTAAGGTTACAACAGTCACTTCACAAAAGCAGGTTAATGTTTCTATGATGGGTCCTGGATTGAGGAAGTTACAAGGGGGCAGGATAATTGAAGTGGCTCCCAATAAAGTGCCTAGGATAATCGGCAAGCAAGGTTCAATGGTCACATTGATAAAAGACGCTACTGGATGCGGAATCAATGTTGGCCAGAACGGCCTAGTATGGATTAACGGAGAGGCTGGCAAAGAATTGATTGTAGTAAGGGCGATCAGGAAGATTGAAGATGAAAGCCATCTTAGCGGCTTAACAGATAAGATCAAAGAATTTTTGGAGAAAGAGACTAAAAACTAAATTATAAAATGGCATACACAAAAAGAAAAGACAATAGAAAATTTGATGAAACAAGGCAGATAGAAGCTAAGGTTGGAGTAATAAAAAGAGCTGATGGCTCTGCTTATTTCAGGATAGGCAATACAATAGCTTATGCTGCTGTTTATGGCCCAAGGAACCTATTCCCAAGATTCTTGCAGAATCCTACAAGAGGGATATTAAGATGCAATTACAATATGATGCCCTTCTCAAGCAGGGGAGAAAGAGTAAGGCCAGGCGGCTCAAGGCGCTCAAAAGAGATATCCATGGTTACAGAAAAGGCATTGCTGCCTGTGCTTGATCTAGAGGAATATCCTAATTCAGTTGTTGATGTTTTTATTGAGTTGATACAGACAGAAGCTGGCTCAAGATGCGCAGGAATTTGCGCAGCTTCAATGGCTCTGGCAGATGCTGGCCTGAAGATGAAAGACCTTGTTGCAGCAGTGTCTGTTGGAAGAGTTGATGACAAGCTGCTTGTTGACCTGGACTATTCAGAAGAGTCTTATGATGATGGCCCTGTTGCCGACATACCTGTAGCAATGATGCCGACCTCTGGCAAGATAAGCTTACTGCAGATGGATGGCCCGGTTTCAAAAGAAGAGCTGATGAAACTGCTTGAGATGGCAAAGAAAACATGCAAGCACATATATGAAATTCAAAAAGACGCATTGAAAAAGCGTTATGTTGGTGAATCTGATGGATAAAATTCATGTGATCAAATTACTAAAGTCAGGTATAAGGCTTGATGGGAGAAAATTAACAGAATATAGGCCCATCACAGTAGAGTATGGGGTTGCAAAGACAGCAGAAGGCTCTGCAAGGGTCAAGATTGGAGACACAGAGGTTGTTGTCGGAGTTAAGATGGAGATTGGCAAGCCTTACCCTGATGTTCAAGATGCAGGAACAATAATAGTTGGAGCTGAATTGATACCTATGTCAAATCCTGAGTTCGAATCAGGGCCTCCAGGAATACAGGCTATTGAGCTAGCAAGAGTTGTTGACAGGGGCATAAGAGAGAGCAAGACAATTGATTTCAAAAAATTGTGCATTAAAGAAGGAGAGAAAGTATGGTTGCTGCTTATAGATATAATCCCTATAAATGATGCTGGAAACTTGATAGATGCTTCTAGTTTAGCTGCTTTGGCTGCTTTAAAGGATTCTCATTTTCCAAAATTAGATGGTGATAAGATATCTTATGAGGAAAAAACAAAAGATAAGATAGAACTTAGAGATGAGCCAATTGCTATCACGGTTTTGAAGATAGGGGATGACTTTATTGTTGACCCTGACATTGATGAGGAGACGATTTATGATGCCAGGCTTACTGTAAGCTCACAAAAGGACGGCAATTTGTGCGCAATGCAGAAAGGAGGAGATGCGCCTTTGACACAAGATGATATTGAAAAGATGATTAATATTGCTTTGGAAAAAGCAAAAGTCCTAAGGGGGTTCTTATAATGGAAGAGATAACAAAATATACAAAATATGAAAATGCCAGGATGCTTGGCTCTCGAGCTTTGCAGATAGCAATGGGGGCTCCTTTTTTAGTGAAAGTAAGTGAGGACGATCTGAAGAAAATGAATTATAATCCTTTGGAGATAGCTAAATTGGAATTTGAGCAGGGAGTTATACCAATAACTGTCAAAAGGCCTTATCCATTGGCAAAATAATCTATTAATTCTATAAAAATAATAATAACACTTAAATAATAATTAACCAATTACTATCCTAAGCGAACAACTTAAAATGGACCAGATAACTGCTGAAAAGCTTGAAAAATACCTATCAATAACAGAGAAGGCTCTGAAGGGCATTAAAATCACGGATAAGAAAGGCGAAGAAGTTTTTGATATGGCTTCAAGATATTTTAGTGATGCAAAGCACTACTGCAAAAAAGGCGATTTTGTCACTGCATTTGCAGCTGTGAATTACGCCCATGGCTGGCTTGATGCTGGAGCAAGTTTAGGATTGTTTGAAGTTGATAAAAAGGTTAAGGAGCTATTTACAATTGATTAGGTTATGAAGAATACACTCCAGGATTCATAAACACCTTGTTTGTGACAACAGCACAGCCTTTGCTTGATCTCATTATTTCTTCAGAAGCCATTGATGACTCGCCAAGCGCAACTAATTCATTTTTCAACGTCATTATAGCTGTTGCATCATTTTTCTTAATGCCTGATTCTATCTTTGATATTCCCGGAACTTTCAAATCAGAGCCGTGGCATAGGCTTTCTACTGCGCTGTCCATGACCCACACTTTAGGAAGATGCATGACTGCATTTTCAACTGGCTGAATTACTTTTCTTATGTATTTCTCATTTTTTTCGTTTTTGTAATACCAATAAGCATCTGCAAGATCCTGCAAGGTGAATAAATTTGATTCGTCAAATGGCCCTGCTTTTGTCCTTCTAAGCTCTGACATATGGGCTCCAATGCTTAGTTTAATTCCAATGTCATGGACAAGCTTCCTGATATAAGTCCCAGCTTCGCAACCTACTCTGAAAAGTACATCTTTATCATCAATTTCCATGATATTGAAATAATAAACATTCCTGCTGCGCCACTGCCTCTTGACAGCGCTTCTTACTGGAGGCATTTGCTGGATCTTTCCTGTGAACTGTTTAAAAACAGATTTCAGCCTTTCTTCTGGAACTTCTTTATGAAGGTGCATTATTCCAACATATTCCTTGCCTGCAACTAATAATGTCTGGACTATCCTTGTTGCTTTCTCTATTGCAATTGGCAAAACTCCTGTGACATTTGGATCAAGGGTTCCTGAATGGCCTGCTTTGGTTATTCCAAGTATCCTTTGGACATAATCGCTAACCTGGTGAGAAGTAGGGCCTGGCGGCTTGTCTATGTTAATAATTCCGTATTGGATAAGCTCTTCGGTTTTTCTTTTATCAGGCTCGCAGCCATAATTTTCATTAGTTTCAGATTCTTTTTTAATAAGGATATTTCTATCAATCTTTTCAAATGGCAATCTTTCCATATAGTCTCACAATGTTTGATAAATCACACTGTTTTTAATAAGGTTTCTGTTTTTGGTTGTAGAATTAGAGATAAGGTTAAACAAATTTTTTCCAATTTGTCATCTCATACATTACTGTCCTAAATTCATATAAAAATACATACCTAAAAGCGAGTTTAACAGTAAAGAAAATGTTCTCGTTATTATGATTGTCACAGTCGCCTCTGTATATGTGATGCAACTCATGTATTAATGTTAAATATCTTTTAGAAAAATGTGAAATAGTTACTTGATATTTTTTGTCTTTTTCGTCATAATAAGATATAGATTGAAAAGCAAATCTAACTTGTATGTTTTTATTTTCTATTCCAAACCATTTTTGGCCTTTCTTTAGCATTTCCTCTAAGTTGTTATTATTTAACTTTACGCTTTTTTTTCTTAGACATGTACGTGGAATCCAAAGAATGAAATACATAGGCAAAATTGGAATGCAGAACATAATACTAGATATGGTGAATATGATCTCACAAAAAAGTTTTCTTAACATAAATTTTAGTATTTTATGTATGATTATAAAGCTTGCTAAAACCACCTAACACATTAGAATTATCCTGGTTATCCCTCAATAAGACCTTGCCTATCTAACGATAATTCGTGCCTCTCTGCCGACACAGGTATAAGTATAGGTGTCTAACTTATCAAATTTTAAGGAGTAAACCGCACCTGGAGGCAATGTAACATCAATCGAACCGAAAAAAGTTAATCCTACTTGTTGCTGTCCATTATTGACCCATTTAACTGTTGTTCCTTTTTCGATATTTAAGTTTAAGTTATCACATAGGTTACTCTCTATGTTTATTACAACTACCTTGGGGTTAAGTGATTGGTTCAAAAAATATAACACTAATATTATTATAATTATTGCAGGAATATATCGTACTTGTGCTTTTTTATTCATTTTTTTCACCAAACTTTTTAATGTAATTTAGTATTAATGACTCCCAAGTTGCTCCAAAAATGAATGCATGCAACTCATTTGCTGGAGTCAAGATGACTGAAACTACCCCGCCAAATAGGATATACCCAATTTCCCATAAAATGTATGTATTTTTAATCTTTTTCCTTCCTTTCTTCTTTTTTCTATTATGGTATCCCTCTAAAAATTTAGGCAGCAACGCACCTAGGCAACCCAATCCGTAGAATAATAATGTTTGGAGATTAAATTCAATCATACTCTACAAGATTAGTATCCTTATTAATAAAGATTTCTGTACTTTAGAACTATGGATTTCACAAATAAGGAGTGATAAACTTTTGACTAGAGAAAACCGAAAAATTTATACAGACAGGCTCCATTCTTAAACAAAGATAGTTGTGGGTGTTAAGATTATTTTTTTGTTTTAAATGAGGCCCAAAATAGAATGGTTAAGAAACTATGGAAAGATGATCTGTATTACTCACTTAAAGGATTCTTTCAAAAAAGAAATTGTCTTGAGATTTTATTTCTAATTCTAAATTTTGCAATAGGCTATATTTATATTTGTTTTTTAAAACAAGAATGGATTACGCCTTGGTATGTTGGTGCAATAATTTCAATTATTGTTTTTCTGATTAATAGTTTTTATATTGTCTGCATTAATTTCGTTGAGATTGGAAAAAAAATATTTGATAAAAAATACAATCCCTTAGTATTTGAATTAAAATATCTCATTGTTCATTTCGGTTTTGCGGTGTTTTTCATGGTTTTTAGTTGGAGTATAAAATATTCAATATGGGGAAAATTTAATTTCATTTCTTACGATGATCCAGTCAATATACCTTACATTTTTTTCATGTTTTATGGCTTGATTCTTATACTAGCAATATTACTTGTGATTGGTAGAATAGGAATCACTGGATTAGTGAACCTAGGTAAGTTGATTAGAGGTTTTTATCTGACTCACAAATGGATTTGTTGGTTCTTCCTTTTAATTTTAATATTCACAGGTTTATTTTTTCTATTTTTTAAGAAACCTTTAAATTGAAATTTAAATTACCCTAACTCTTATGAAAATAATCAGATCAAGTGATATAGCAAATTATCTTTTCTGTCCTGTTAGCTGGTGGCTTGGAATAACAAAAGGTGTTAAGGTGACAAAACTAATGCTTAAAGGAGAAAAACACCATAAACTTGTCTCAGAAAAACACCAAACAGCAATGTTTCTTTATAGTTTAATAATAATTGTTATTTTTATGATTATAGCTCTAATTTTATACTGGTTTTTAAGATGATAGGGATACTAATAACCATATTGTGTTTTATTTTACTAATCTTATTTATTCCCATTTGGGTTAATACCCCGTTGCTTGCAACGATTGAATTGTTTTTTTCGCAACGTGATACCCCACAGCTTGCTGTGGTTGGGTAGTTCATTTTATTAAAATTAACAAAAGTTCCAAAACAAGTATATAAAAGCAAGGCAATCTATTCTGATCATAAGGAACGGCCTGTAAAAGCGTTATTCTCATCCAAATATGGATTAACGGGCAAGCCAGATTTCATCCTGCATACAAAAGATGGATTACTGCCTTTGGAAATAAAGCATTCATCAAGACCAAACCAACCATATTTCTCTCATGTGATGCAGCTGGTTTCTTACTGTTTATTGATAGAAGAAGCAAAAGGCACTAAACCCAGATATGGTTTTATACAATATAAAGGCGGACAGCCATTCTACATTCCATACACGGAAAACATGAAATCATTCCTGCTAAAAACAATGCAGGAAATGAGGGAGTACATTAATTCAGGAGAAGGTCCAGAACCAATTAGGAAAAGTAGATGCGAGAAGTGTTCATATGAGAATGATTGTTTTGGGTGAAAAATAGCCTTAGAAGCAAATTTTCAATTTTTATCGTCAATGATAAAAAGAAATCTATCAGTCTTCATATTGGAGATAGGCTAAACCTTCAGTTAAAATTACGTGAAGGGAAAATTTTTGTTTCTTTAAAAAATCCATTCCCAAGATAGAAGGCAGTTGTTGTGCGATTTGGATATTCTTTAGAGATGTTTTTGTTGTTTTTAATGCAGACAATCCCAAATCAATTTCAAAATAATCCTTTTTTTCTTTGTCTTCCTTTAGAAGATATAGCTTGAATTTTGGAAGATCTACACGATTAAATCTAGAACCTCCGAAATCAACTTCACCCACTATTGGTTTGTCTTTAATTGGAATCTGAAGCCGGACAACATCCTTTTGGCTAAAATAAGAATCTGCAGAGCCCGTATCAACAATAAAATCCATAAGTTGCCTATGGATTCTTAGGCTTTTGCATTCAATGACAGATGTAAGAATCAACCTCCCTTCGATAACTTGTAAAGGAATCCTCTCTTTTGAAATTGCCATATTATTAAAGAATTGACTTAATCTTACTAACAAACCTAATGAAGATGTTGGAGGTATCAACCTTTTTTTTATGCAGTTTTGACATCAGGTTATCTAAGTCAGGATCGGAGTCTAAAACATCGTTGTCTTTAAATGCGATAAACTGGTTGTTATATTCAGAGATAAGACTATCAAGATTAGAGTCAAACCATTGTAAATCGTTTTGCCCTTTTATAAGCATTTGAACAATTTGTGTTTCGGTCATGAATACCACCTTTTATATTCTAAAGAAGCACTAAGGGATATATAAACCTTATGTGGTTGGAACCCACATATAGTACCTCTTTTATATATGCCCCGTAATTTTAAGAGTATAAATAAATTTCTATTTTTTATGTAAAAATTCAATATTCTGGCCAAACCTTAACCTTTTGGCATATTTCTAAAGGATTGGAATGATTTAAAGAAAACTTAAATTCTTATCCCTTTGCAGGGCCGGTTTGATGCTGCTGTACTGGTTTCTGCTTGAGTATTTCCTTAGGAGCATGCTGCCCTTTTGGGTGCTCTTTCCTCATCTCTTTTATCTCTTCTTTTTCTATCTCTTTTGCAATCTCCTGCTTCTCCTCTTTTGCCTCTTCTACTGCTTCTTCTAATCTCTCTTCTTTTGTTTCTGGCTTCTCTTCTTTTTTCGCTTTTTTCTTCTTTTCTGTTTCTTTCAGTTTTGGCTCTTCTTTTGGAGCGCCAGCAAGCTCTGCAAAGACTTTCCCTTCATTGTCTTTTTTGGCTTCAACCTTTACATGATGAGGAGGATTCTTAATGCCATGCTTCCACAGCTCTTCATTAAGATATTTTCCAATCTTGATATCATCAGATTTCATGTGCTTGGCCAAGAACTCTTTTAAGGCTTTAACAGCTTTTTTTGTCCTGTTCCATCTAGGAGCTTTTGAATATTCCTTTCTAAGAGGAACATTATAAACCCTTTCCAAGACAATATTTATCTTTGCTTCTTTTTTCTTAGCCATTTTATGCCTTAGTCTTTGTTCTTCTCCAATTTCTCTTTACTTTAGTATGCCTGCCTGGATGGACTCTTCTAGTCTTTCCGTATATCTTAGGCACTGTCCAAAAAGGAGCCCATCTTGTTCTCCTATGTAGCTTGGTCAATCTTTTTTTCCTGCTTGGATGTTTATATCGTGCCATTTTTATTTAATCTATGATTGTTTATATTTTTTTTAATTTAAACTCTCTTTGTTGAGGAATTAATCTTCTTAACAGCTCTTTTAATTGAACATCATTTATCTGCTTTATCTGGCCCTGCTGTATTGCCTGGCCCAATAGGACTAAAAGCTGAACTGCTTTTTCCGGGTGAGCAGATTTTAAGTTGCCATACCTTTCTAAGGCTTCTTTTGTGAAAACCTGCTTCACGATTAATTCGAGCTGCTCGATCTGCTCCTGAAGCTGTGATTCTTCCTGTGATTGCCTCTGCAATGCTTCATGCTGTTTTTGTTGTAACTCTAGTAGCCTTCGTTTTTTCAATTCTTCAAGCTCATCCATTTTTTACAGGCTCTTCTTTTTTGCCTTCTTTTGGCTTTTCAGCCTTTGGTTTTTTAATCTCAGCTTTTTTGACCTGTACTGGAGTTTCAACGGCCTTTTCTTCCTTGACTTCCGGCTCTTCTACCTTTTTTGGTTTTGATTTAACTATTGAATTAGCAACCTTGTCTAAGATTGAGATGCCTTTTGGAGTTATTATCCTGCCTTTGTGTATGCTTTTTTCTACTTTTTTCAATAATTCAGCTTTTTCAAGCTGTTGCAGAATCTTTCTTATAATGCTTCCAGACCCTCTATAGAAATGCTCTGTCTTATGGCCTCTTGATTTTTTTCCGCCATATTTTGACCTTAATTTCTGGACTCCAACCGGGCCTAATATGCATACTGACCTTAATACAGCTGCTGCCCTTATATACCACCAGTCCTCTCTTGCAGGCGGCCTTTCCTTATGCATTCCTGTCTTGACAAAACTCGCCCAAGGAGCTGGCTTTATAGCTTCTATTTTCTTGAGCTCTTCAGCAGTTTTTTCTATTAAGTCATTTGGTTCAACATCATTATACATTATTACACCTTTATGCCATTACATCTTCACGCCTTACGGCGCTAGAATAGCTAAACTGAATTAGCTGATACCTAGAAATCAGGCTTTATTTAAAAAGGTTTTGGAAAGTTTATAAACTCGACTATATTCACTATTTGTGATGATAAAATTCCTCAAAGAGCCTTACACAGCGGAGCATGTAAAAAAAATATTGAATCCACTAGTAGACAAGTGGTTTTTCTCTAGATTTAAGGCTTTTAGTTTGCCGCAGCTTCATGGAGTTATGGAGATACATTCCAGAAAGAATATACTTGTGAGCGCTCCAACTGGCGCAACTAAAACATTGACTGGCTTTTTGAGCATACTTAATGAGCTTGTTGACAGCGCTGAAAAAGGGATTCTAGAGAACAGGATATACTGTGTTTACATAAGCCCATTAAAAGCGCTCAATAATGATATTGAAAAGAACTTAAAAGAACCATTAAAAGAGATGGAGAAGATTGCTGGCAAGGAATTAAATATAAGGGTTGCGGTAAGGACAGGCGATACAACTGCTTCTGAGAAATCAGCCATGCTAAAAAATCCGCCGCATATACTTATCACAACACCAGAATCCTTAGGGATCATCTTAAGCTCTTCAAGGTTTGTGGATCACATGAAAAATGCTGACTGGTGCATTCTTGATGAAGTTCATGCTCTGGCAGAAAATAAAAGGGGCGTGCATTTATCATTATCCTTAGAACGGCTGCAAAGATTAAGCCCTGCAATGGCAAGAGTTGGCCTTTCAGCTACAATATCTCCCTTAAAAGAGGTTGCCCAATTCCTTGTCGGTTATGAAAATGGAGAGCCAAGGGATTGCGAGATTGTTGATGTGCAATTTATCAAGCAGATGGACCTTAAAGTGCTTTCACCTTTACCTAACCTGATAGATACGACCTATGAAGGGACTCATGAAGCGCTTTATTCCCTGATAGACAAACTGGTGCAGGAGCATAAAACCACTTTGATATTCACAAATACCAGAAGCGCCACTGAAAGAGTAGTCAGCCACCTAAAAGAGAAATTTCCAAAAAATTATACAGAGAATATTGGAGCGCATCATGGCAGCTTATCAAAGATGCATCGTTTTGAGCTTGAAAACAGATTAAGAGAGGGCAAGCTAAAGGTGGTTGTGAGCAGCACATCTTTAGAGCTGGGCATAGATATTGGCTATATTGATTTGGTAATCTTATTAGGAAGCCCAAAATCAGTTGCAAGAGCTTTGCAGAGATGCGGAAGGTCAGGCCATAGATTGCATGAGACTGCTAAAGGAAGGATTATTGTTCTTGACAGGGATGATCTGGTGGAGAATGCAGTTTTATTGAAGAGCGCTATTGAGAAGGATATTGACAAGATCCACATTCCACAAAACTGCCTTGATGTTTTAGCCCAGCAGATAGATGGTATTGCAATTGCAGAAAAAATACAGATAGAAGATTTGTTTAAGCTGATAAAGCAAAGCTATTGCTACCACGATCTGGAGCGAAAAGACTTCATGGATGTTATTGATTACCTTTCTGGAAAATACATCTCGCTTGAAGACAGGCATATTTATGCAAAAATCTGGTATGATGAAAAAACAGGCGAAGTTGGAAGAAGGGGAAAGATGGGCAGAGTAATCTATATGACTAATATCGGCACGATTCCAGATGAGACATTTGTTTTAGTCAAGAGCGGCGAGGCAATTATTGGAAAAATTGACGAAGCTTTTCTTGAGAGATTAAAAAGAGGGGATGTTTTTGTTCTTGGAGGAGAAAAATACGAATTTCTTTTTAGCAGGGGCATGGTTGCACAGGTAAAGGCATCTGTTTATAGGCCTCCGACAATACCCTCATGGTTCTCAGAAATGCTGCCATTAAGCTTTGATTTGGCTATGAATATCGGGAAGTTCAGGAGGCTGATGAGCGAGCAATTCTGCCTGGGAAAATCAAAGAAAGAGATAATTGATTTCATCAATAAATACCTTTATATCGATGAAAACGGCGCAAATGCAATCTACGAATATTTCAGTGAGCAGTTTAATTATATCGGCATCCCAAGCGATAAAAGAATCATAATCGAAAGGTATAATGACGATAGGAATAATGCGATTATCTTCCATACCTTGTTTGGAAGAAGGGTAAATGACTGCTTAAGCAGGGCAATTGTATTTGCAATAGCAAGAACACAGCATAAGGATGTTGAGTTTGGGATAAGTGATAATGGCTTCTTTTTGAGGACAGACAAAAAAGTGAATGTGATGAATGCATTCAAGCTGCTTAAATCAGAGGATATAACAAAAGTTATGAACATGGCTATTGACAGGACAGAAGTCTTGAAAAGAAGATTCAGGCATTGCGCAGCAAGGGCTTTGATGATCTTAAGGTCTTACAAAGGCCATACAAAAAGGGTTGGAAGGCAGCAGGTTAGCTCTATGATACTTATGAATGCTGTACGAATGATAGATCCAAATTTCAGCATTCTGAAAGAAGCAAGAAGAGAGGTTTTAGAGGATTTGATGGATATTGAGAACACAAAAAAGGTTTTGGAAGCAATAGAGCAAAAAAAGATAAAGCTGGATGAAATAACCACAAAAATACCAAGCCCGTTTGCATTTAATCTTGTTTTGGAGGGCTATACTGACATAATGAAAATAGAAGACAAGATAGATTTCTTAAAGAGGATGCATAAGCTTGTTTTGGCTAAAATCAGCTTGAAAAAGTAATTTTTATATAGTCTCCTAGTATTACTCTAAATATGATAGTTGGAATAACAGGAGTGTTTGGCTCAGGGAAAAGCACTGCTGCTGAAGAGTTCAGGAAGCTGGGCTTTAAAGTAATAAACGCAGATGAGGTAGGCCATAAACTATTAGGCAGAGCAGATATAAAAAATAAAGTGATTGGGAAATTTGGTAAGAGTATATTAACAAACAATAAAATAGACAGAAGAAAACTAAAAAATATTGTTTTTTATGATAAAGGCATGATAATGCAATTGAACAGGATAATCCATCAAGAGATAATAAAAGAAATCAAAATCATCATTAAAAAATCAAAAAATGATAAGATCATAGTTGACGGCGCATTATTGATTGAAGCTGGATTTAAAGAGCTGGACAAGCTGATTGTAGTGAAAATAAACAACAAAAATCGGATGAAACGGCTCTTAAAAAAGGGAAAATATAATAAAGAGGAAATAAATAACATAATAAAGTCACAGCTGCCGCAGAAAGAGAAATTAAAACATGCGGATTTTGTTGTCGACAATGATAAATCCATATCAGACGTAAGAAAACAAATAAAAGAGATTTACAGCAAAATAAAATGAGAATAGCAGTTTATCCGGGAAGTTTTGATCCTGTAACATACGGCCATATAGATGTCATAGAGAGAGCTTTGAAGATATTTGACAAGATTATTGTTGCTTTGGGCGATAACCCTGAGAAAACGTCTTTGTTTAGCGTTGAAGAAAGGCTGGAGATGCTTAAGGAATCCCTTAAAAAACACAAAAATGTGGAGATCGATGTGTTTTCAGGGCTGTTGATAGACTTTGTAAAGAAGAAAAAATCGAATGTCATTGTAAGAGGATTGAGGGCTGTCAGCGATTTTGATTACGAGTTCCAAAGAGCTTTGCTTAACAGAAGGATTACGACTGATATAGAAACAGTTTTTATCATGACTAGAGGCAAATACTGCTATCTTAACTCAAGCATCGTAAAGGAGATGGCCCAGTTTAAAGGAGATGTGTCTGCCCTTGTCCCTGAGATTGTCGATAAAAAATTAAAAGAGAGATTCAGATAGCTTTTTTCTTTCCTTTATAACGGCCTCTTGATTCAACATTCTCCAATCTTTTTAAGATTTCTTCACCATTATCAGCAGTCTTTTTGTAACTTTCCAATCCAGCTTTATATGCTTTTTCCCAAATTTTATAATGCTTGGATTCAAGCGCTTGTTTCAAAAGATGCAGATCAACTGCCTTGTCCTCAATCTTATGGGAGAAAAAGCTAAGGCCAAAGTCTACGAAATAAATCTTATTATCCTTCTTGTTGAGTATAAAGTTTGAGGTTGTTAAGTCACCATGGATGATATTGCTGTTGTGCAGCTTTGCGATATCATCTCCAAGTTCTGCCATCAAATTTTTATAATTATGTTTATCTAGGATATCTCTTATTTTAGGGCCTTCAATAAACTCCATAACAATCTTCTCTTTTTCGTCAGAATCAACCAATTTTGGAGCAGGAAAATTAATTGCGCTTAATCTGCTGATTAGCTTGGCTTCTCTTCTTGTCCTAAAGTTACGAAGCTTGGTGTCAATCTCCTTCAGACGGTAACTCTTCTGTATCCTATCTTTTATTATTCTGCTGCCTTCCAGAAATAACTTAGCTTCTGCTCCCTGCGCGATTAGTTTTGACATTTTATCTATTATGTTCTCTGTTGAACTGATTTAGGTTTTTGTTAATATTTAAATGTTTTTGTCTCTCTGTTTATCGAAAGTTTTATAAATAAGTCCGACTTAGTTGGAATAAGGTGATATAAGATGGTGCAAGCACTGGTACAAATTGATGATAACACAAACAGGGTGTTGAATGTTGTCAAGGCTAAGTATGGCCTTAATGATAAAGGGGAGGCTATAAATCTAGTCGTCAGTAAATACATTGAAGCTGAGGATGAGCCTGAATTAAGGCCTGAGTTTGTAGAGAAGATAAAAGAGGTAGAAAAACAAAAGAGCATTAGAGTAAAAGATTTCGCTAAAAGGTATGGTCTAAATGTATGATCTGGATATAAAACCAGAAGCTGATAAAATCTTTAAGAAGCTCTCCAGGAAAAATCCTGCTCAGCTGCTGGCAATCCATAAAAAGATAGAAGAGATTATGCTGAATCCACAGCACGAGTATAAATTTCTTAGAACTCCATTACAGACCTTTAATAGGGCCCATATAGACAAGCATTTTGTTCTGATATTTAAGATTGATCACAATAAGAAAATAGTAGACGTTTATTACTTTGACCATCA
>CAZKBD010000034.1:0-17842 GCA_964550945.1 uncultured Methanosarcinales archaeon | reverse complement strand
GTCACGGAGTGGCGAGCAGGCGAAGCCGTCCGAAGCCATTATTGTTATTTTTTGGATAATTTGTATATATTTGTAGAATCGTCGTCACCATTTTGGGACGTTTTCTCGACGTAACATTTACAAAAAGTATATAAATGGGCTGCTTTCTCTGCTTGGATAATTGTTCGGGGGATTAAAACGATAAATCCACTATTAAACAAAAGAGTAAATTCTTCTATAGAATATTCTAGAGTGAAAAATAGAGTTGTGGAGGTTTGGTGAAGATGGTTGACTATTTTATTGGATTAGATTTTGGTACAAATAGTGGAAGAGCAGTTCTTGTTTCTGATGAAGGTGAAATAGTTGCTCAGGTAAGAGTTCCATATGAACACGGAATTGAAGGCCTTATTAAGGCTCCAGACCAACACCCATCACTAAAAAGATGGGGAAGTAGTTTTCCTATTAATAGCGTTTTTCAAGACCCAGATGATTACCCAGCAGTTCTTAAAGAAGCTGTCAAAGGGGTTATGGGCATAGCAGGTGGAAAAGGAATAACTAAAGAATATGTTAAGGGAATTGCAGTTGATTTTACTGCCTGTACTGTAATGCCAACTGATGCTGCCGGAGTTCCATTATCAAGGATAGATGGAAATAATCCATATAGATTTGCAAAAAAATGGTGCCACAATGCAGCTGAAACTGAGAGAGCAGCTATTGATGATGTTGCTCATGAAATAGGGGTTAATTGGCTAAAGTATTATGGTGGTGAAATTAATGTTCAATTCCTATTATGCAAAATTGCTGAAACTGCAAGGCTAGCCCCAGAAGTTTACAGAGAAGCTGCTAGATTTATTGAGGCTGGTGACTGGATTACACAGCAATTAATTGGAGGATCGACTGAGGTTAGAAGCGCTTGTTTTGCTGGTTACAAAGGCATGTTTACTCAAGGTAGCTATCCAAGCCAAGAATTTTTAGGAGAAGTTGGAAGAAAATTAAAACTAGCGGTTCAATTAGACAGTCTAGTAACTGATAAGCTAAGCACCAACATCCAACCAATGGGTGCTAGAGCAGGAGGGCTTTCAAAACAATATGCTGAGGAGCTTGGATTGAATGAAGGCATTGCAGTATCTATTCCAGGAATTGATGCACATGTTGGAGCAATTGGCGGCGGCGTTAAAGAAGGAATGCTTGTAAGTAATCTAGGCACTTCATGGTGCCATATGGCAGTTGATAAATTTCATGAAGTTCCAGGTTTATTTGGCATTATCGATAATGGGATTCTTCCTGGATATTTTGGCTTTGAAGCAGGACAAGCATCTGGAGGTTCTGTCCTTGACTGGTTTGTGAAAGAGTGTGTGGGCACTAATTATACAGCAGCTGCTGGAGAAGATGTCCAGCAATATTTAACAGAACTAGTTCATCAGTATAAAATTGGGCAAACAGGCCTCGTTGCTTTGGATTGGCTAACAGGAAATAGGTCTATTTTAAATGATGCTAAACTGTCAGGCCTTATGCTAGGTGTAACAACTGATACAACTGCTCCTCAAATGTACCACTCTTGGCTTTCCAGCCTTGCAATGGGAATGGAAGTGATTACACATCAAATGGAACAAAATGGAGTTATAATAGAAGGTATAACAGCATGTGCTAGTGGATCAAAGAATGAATTATTGTTGGATATGATTGCAAATACAACAGGAAAACCAGTTTATGTGTCTGAGGCTGATGAAACAGTTGCTGTTGGAGCCGCTATGCTGGCAGCTGTCGCTGCAGGACGTTATAAGTCAATACAAGATGCACAGATTGCGATGGGCGGATTAAAAGATGTGTCTTACAGACCTGCTGAAGCAGATACTGCTACTCATAGGGCATGGAGCGGATTAAAAGATGTTTATCGCAGCCTGCATGACCAATTTGGAAGGAAAGGTGACCCAAACTACAATGACGCAATGCACCAGTTAAGAGCACTGAAAGAATCTGTATAGATAATATTTTCAATTTAAAATAAACTTAAAACAAATAATAAAACAAAATAAACTCGGAGGATGAGTGAAGATGGAAGCAGCAGTTGGTAAAAGTTTAGATCAAATAATGGTAGATGCGATTTTTGAACAGCCAGGAGAGGCTGAAGAAGGAGTTATCTATACTCTTGCTAATGGGGATTTAAGGGATAGCGCAAACAAGACATGCTGGCCAGAACAAGCAAAGATGGAAGCTGAATTGACAGCTGTAATACAATCCATTGAATATGCTCCTGGAAAGAAATACAGAGTAGAGAGATTGCATGGCTTTGATCCAGAGTTAGGGCATGGATTTATCAACAGCCAGGCAATGGGAAATGATGTTCTTAGAAAACTCCCAAAAAATGCTAAGGTTATACTTGCTGAATCAGTCTGGCAGTACAGCCATCATGTTGTAGGGGCTTTAGCTGAACAAGTAAGGGAAAATGGTGCTCAGCTTCTTACTCTTGCTAATTATTCAGGAACATGGCCTGGATTAGTTGGCATGTCAAATGACAATGCTTCCCTAGTCAAAAGAGGGCTAAAGCTTGGAGAAGATTTCTCAACAACCTGGAGCGAGAATTTTGACAGCAGGGAGTTTAGAGGCAGGATGGAAAGTTGGCTGACTGCAGGAAAGATTAAGTTAGATGCAAGCCATATTAAGTATTATGATGATGGAATGGTTTCAAGCTTAGTATCTGATTATGGATTTTCAATGGAAGTTGGCGGCAGGATGGCAAGAAAGCTCAAGCATGAAAGGGCAATTATGGGCGGCCTTGACTTTTATTGCATGGGAATGGATAATGCCTTCTTCTCTCCTGAAAAATTAAGCCCAATGGGTATTGGGCATGAGTTCCTCAGCCAGTCTGACTTAGTAGCTAAGATGGGACTTATTGCAGATCCAGATGGGATTAAAGCATCCCTTTTAGGATATAAAAATTCAATCTCCGATAATGAGGCGTGGGGAGTGATACAGTGGTGTATTGACAAGGGAATGCAGTTTGATTATGTAGACGTGGATATGACGCTAAGAACTGAGAGATTAGAGGCAGAAAAAACCAAGCTTACAAAAAGGCAGCTTATAGAGCAAGGCAAGATGTATATTGCTGCTGTAAGAATAGCAGATAAGTTTGACCTGGATGTAATCGGAATACAATACCAGCAAGGGTTGAAAGATTGCTGCGCAGCATCTGACCTGGTTGAAGGATTGTTAAATAATGCTGAAAGGCCAGACGTGCTTGATGAAGAAGGCAGAGTAATCAGGAAAGGAGAAGCAATACCTTGCTTTAATGAAGTTGATCAAGGATGCGGTGTTGATTTAATATTATCAAAACGAATCTGGAAGGCATTTGGAGAGGATGCAACCGCTAATCAGGAAGATGTTAGGTGGTCAAGAAAGTATAGCGGTAAAGCAACTTATCAAGGAAAGGAAATCCAGCTAGATAATGAAGAAGTGTGGGTTGATTTACTATCAGGATCTGCACCAGCAAATCATCTTAAAGGAGGGTATTCGGGAGCAAAAGGCATGAGACAACCACCAATGTATTTCCCATTAGGAGGATCAACATTAGCAGGAGAAGGCAAATCTGGAGAAGTTGTTATTAGCAGAGTTTATCAAGATGCAGATGGCAATATGTGCATGAATTTAATGAGAGGAGGAGTAGTTGAGCTTCCAGAAGAAGAAACACAAGACAGATTAGATAAGACAACACCTCAGTGGCCAATCAAGCACTTGGTGAGGTATGGTGTAAACAGAGACCAGATGCTATTGCATCCATCTAACCACGAAACGATATTATATGCAAGCAGCGCAGAGATGGCAAACAAGCTGATGTTTGCTAAGGCACAGATGGCAAAAGAGTTAGGAATGAAAGTGCAGATCTGGGGTGAATATGACACAAAGTATTCACTTGAAGAAAAGGCAAAAGCAGCCTAACTCTTCTTTTTTTTATTTATTTTTAAATTGTGTTATTAAAGAAATAATAAACCGATCTTAAGCTCTCCAGACAACTACCCCTTTCCTGTGGATAGACCTTATCCTGTGGATTGGGATAAACTGCTCTTTTCCTTTGCTGTGCACCAGGAGATTATTTTTTTCAATTGATTTTATGTGTTTTGCAGATATCTCTATTTCCTGCTTTTTTGCTTTATCGTAATACTTAATTGTAAATTCATGCCGTTTAGGGTGGTGATTAACCGTATGGATCATGTTTATTGAAGAGTTTTCTATTCCGCCAGTGGGATCAAACTCTTTGAATAATATGCCTGAAAATGCAAGCAATGTTAGCCCTGCGACAAGATCAACTAATGGATCTTCAAGAATAGGCACATCTGCCATGATTTCCCATAGCCCTCTCCAGAACATAATGATTCCAGTCGCTGCAAACAAAGACAGGATAAAATGCTTGTCAGACTCTCTCAATATAACCATGATCCACCTCTTTTAATTTCAATAACCGCATAACTGTTATATAAATATTTTGGTGTGCATTATAACTCTGCTTTCTAAACCGTTTTATAGCAAAAAAAACCGCAATATTTAAATATATAGTCTTAACTTCTAGAGTATTATGCCAGAAATAAATTGTTTTAAGCAAAGCAAGATTTTGCTAGTTAGTTCTCTGTTGTTACTGGTGTTATGATTACCTAGTTCTTTTTTCAGGAGCTAGGTTCATTGGAGGTTTCTAAAACTAATTAAAATGATAACTGAAGAGCAAATCACAAACAAAGGGAATTGCAGAATTTGTGCATATCTTGGCACAACCAACTGCCCAGATGTTTTGTTAATGGACAATCTGGATTTAGATAGCTATAGCTGTATGAGATGGAGATCAAACAAAAGGGAGGAAGAGGAAGAATGACTAAAAAGATCATGATATTTGACACTACTTTGCGAGATGGTGAGCAAAGCCCTGGAGCTTCATTGACTATCCAGGAAAAATTAATCATAGCTAAACAGCTTGCTAAGCTGAATGTAGATGTAATTGAAGCAGGCTTTCCTGTATCTAGCGATGGAGACTTTGAAGCAGTCAGATTGATAGCCCAGAAAGTAAAAGGCCCGATAATCTGCGGCCTAGCTAGAACCATGAAGGAAGATATTGACAAGGCATGGGAAGCTGTAAAATATGCTGAAAAGCCAAGAATCCATACATTTATTGCTACTTCACAAATCCATAGAGAAAAAAAGTTAAGGAAGACAAAGGAAGAAGTAATGCAGATGGCAATTGAAGCAGTCAAGCATGCAAGATCATTGTGCAAAGACGTAGAGTTTAGCCCAGAAGATTCTGCACGAACAGATGTAGATTATATGTGTGATATAATAAAAGCTGTGATTGAGGCAGGTGCAACTACAATCAATATCCCGGATACTGTAGGGTATGCGGAGCCAGAAGAGTTTGGCAAAAGGATAAAAACTGTTTTTCAAAGATTAGGGAAGATCATAGAGAAGAATAACGTGGTTATAAGCGTACATTGCCATAATGATTTAGGATTAGCGGTTGCAAACTCATTAGAGGCTGTAAAATACGGAGCAACTCAGGTAGAATGCACAATAAATGGCATTGGAGAAAGGGCAGGCAACTGCAGCTTGGAAGAAGTAGTCATGAATATAAAGACAAGAAATGATTTTTTCAATGGAGTTTACACAGAGATAAACACAAAAGAGATACACCGGACGAGCAAGCTGGTCTCAAACTTAACAGGCCTTACAGTGCAAAGAAACAAAGCAATAGTGGGCCAGAACGCATTTGCACATGAAGCAGGCATCCATCAGCATGGTGTAATCTCAGATAAGCTTACCTATGAGATTATAAGCCCAGAAGAGGTTGGCTGGATTGGAGATAATCTAGTCATAGGCAAGCATTCTGGAAAACATGCGGTTGAGGCTACATTAAAAGAGCTTGGTTATGAGCTAAACAAGGAACAGGTAGATGGAATAATCAAAAAGGTTAAAGAGCTGGCTGATAAACAGAAAGAAGTGCAGAAAGAAGACATTATAGCGATAGCCAATGATGTTATAGGCTCTTTGTCAAAAGAAGAGCAGATAATAATATTGGAAGAAGTAAAAATTACAACAGGAAATAAGATTAAGCCAGAGGCAACAGTTACATTGACAGTAGAAGGAAAAAGAAAGATAGGAAAAGGCCATGGTGTTGGCCCAGTTGATGCTGTTAGCCAGGCTGTACAGAACATAATAGGCCCATCGGTAACATTGAGAGAATACAACCTCGAGGCAATTACAGGAGGTACAGATGCTTTGGCCCATGTAACCATCAAAGTATGTGACAAAAAAGGAAACATTTTTAGTGCAGAAGGTATAAATGAGGATGTTATAATGGCTAGTGCAATCGCTTTAGTAAAAGGGTTGAACAAGGCATTAACATTCAAAAAAAGAAATGGTGACTAAAAAATGAACGGAGCGCATGCAATTATTGAAACATTGATCAAACAAGGTACTGATATTACCTTTGGTTTTCCGGGTGGATCAGTTATACCTCTATTTGACGCTTACCTAGATTATAAAGGAAAGATAAAAAACATATTAGTTAGGCATGAACAAGGAGCTGCGCATGCTGCAGAGGGTTATGCCAGGGCATCAGGAAAAGTTGGAGTATGCATTGCAACATCAGGACCAGGAGCTTGCAATCTAGTTACTGGAATAGCTGACGCATATATGGACTCTGTCCCTATTATAGCACTTGGCGGCCAGGTTGTCACCAGTTTGATTGGCAATGATGCATTTCAGGAAACTGATATGATGGGGATCACTATACCAATTACAAAGCATAACTATCAGATTAGGGATCCGAATAAGATTGCTTCAACGCTCATGAAAGCATACAAGCTTGCTTCAGAAGGAAGGCCTGGACCAATCTACATAGATCTGCCAAAGGATGTTCAGGCTAATGAGGTTACAGAAGCATTTCCTACTGAAGTTAAAATAGAAGGATTCCAGCCTACAATAAAGCCAAATCAATTTCAAATCAAAAAGGCTGCAGAAGCTATCGTTAATGCAGAAAGGCCTTTGTTTTTGATAGGCCATGGAGTAATACTTTCAAATGCATCTAAAGAATTAACAGAACTGGTTAATCTGACAAAAATCCCTGTTACAACAACATTTATGGCAAAAGGAGCATTTGATGAGATGCATCCTTTATGCTTAGGCACAGTTGGAATGCACGGAAGAAAGATAGCTAATTACGCTACTTTGCATACTGATCTATTGATTGCAATAGGCTGCAGATTTTCAGACAGGATAACTGGAAATCTCAAAACATACGCTGAAAATGCAAAAGTTATCCACGCTGATATTGATCCAGCTGAAATAGGGAAGAATGTTGGTGTAGATATCCCTATAGTTGGAAACGCAAAAGACGTTATCCAGGAGTTGATAGATGCAATAAAGAAATTAGCAATAAAAGAGAAGACAAGCTGGACAAAGGAGATGAAGCGCTGCAAACAGATTTGTGATAGTTGTGTTGAGATAAAGGAAGGCAAAAGAATGCACCCAAAGACAGTTATGCTTGAACTGAACAAGATATTGAAGCCAGAGGACATAGTCGTTACTGGAGTTGGCCAGCATCAGATGTTTGCAGGGCATTTTATTAAAAGAAGCAAGCCAAGAACATTTATCAGCTCTGGTGGAGCAGGAACAATGGGTTTTGGTTTCCCTGCTGCAATAGGCGCAAAAATAGCTAAGCCAGATGTTAATGTTTTTTTGATAGATGGCGATGGAAGTTTCCAGATGACAATACAGGAACTAGGGACTGTAAAGGAGAATAATATCAAAGTTATTGCCTTAATTATGAATAATTCCTATTTAGGAATGGTCAGGCAATGGCTTGAGTTGTTTTCAGACAAAAGATACTCAGAGGTTTATTTAGGCAAGACTCCAAACTTTGTTAAGGTTGCTGAAGCCTACGGATTAAAAGGAATAAGGGTTGAGAAAAAATCAGAATTAATGCCAGCTATAAAGCAAGCGATGAAGAATGACTGCACAACACTTATTGATGTTGCTGTTGAGGAAGAATCAAACATACTGCCCATGCTATCTCCTGGGGGCAATTTAAAAGATGCCTTTGGAGGCTGTATGGCTGGGCCAGGTAAATATTTTTAGGGTGATGCAAATGTCAAAAGAAAAAAAGCACGTTATTGCAATGCTTGTTGAAGACCAACCAGGTGTTTTGACAAGGATTGCTGGAATGTTCGCAAGAAGAGGGTTCAATATAGATACTATCACAGTCGGAAAGACAACAAAGCCAGGAATAAGCAAGATGGTCATTAGCGTTATTGGAGATGATGAAACTTTAGAGCAAGTAGAGAAACAAGTTAATAAGCTGGTTGACACTATAAAAGTTATCGAAATGCCGGAAGAAAGCTCTGTTATTAGGGAGCTTTGCCTGATTAAGGTGGCAGTTTCCAACAAGAAATCAAAGGAAGACATATTAAGGTATACAAAAATATATAAAACAAAGATTGTGGATATAACCAATAGTTCGATTACTGCTGAACTGATAGGGGATCCTGATAAGATTGATTCGTTTATTGAGTTAATGAAGCAGTTTGGTGTTAAAGAGATATCCAGGACAGGTGTAACTGCAGTTTCAAGAGGATGAAATGGGAATGAACATAACTGAAAAAATCCTTGCCAAGCATTGCGGCAAGAAAGAAGTGAAACCAGGAGAGTTGATTAATGCAGATATAGATATAATCCTATGCCATGATGTGACAACGCCTCCTGCAATAAAGATGATGGCTGAAAGAAGGTTAAAAGTGTTTGATCCTGAGAAGATAGTTGTAACTCCAGACCATTTTGTTCCTAATAAGGATATACAATCGGCTGAGTTAGCCAAAAGGCTAAGGGATTGGGTTAAAAAAGAGAACATCAAAAATTACTATGAAGTTGGAAGGCATGGTGTTTGTCATGCGATATTGCCTGAGCAAGGCCATGTTGTTCCAGGGCAGCTAATTATCGGTGCAGATTCGCATACTTGCACTTATGGAGCATTAGGCGCTTTTTCAACAGGTGTTGGAAGCACTGATCTAGCTGCTGCGCTTGCAACTGGAAAGCTTTGGTTCAAGGTTCCAGAATCTATAAAGTTCATTGTAGATGGAAAACTGCCTAAAGGAGTTTATTCAAAAGATATTGTACTTAAGATTATCTCAGATATTGGAGTAGATGGAGCCTTATACAAAGCGATGGAATTTACAGGAAGCGCAATAACAAGCCTTTCAGTAGAGGCAAGGATGACAATAACAAACATGGCAATCGAAGCAGGAGCAAAATCTGGGATTATTGAACCAGACGAAAAAACCATTGAATATGTTAAAAAAAGAAGCAAACATAAGTTTGAAATTTTTAAGAGTGATGATGATGCTAATTATGAGAAAGTCATAAAATATGATGTTAGCGATTTAGAGCCAATAGTTGCTTTCCCTCATTTGCCAAGCAATGGAAAACTAATCTCAAAGATTAAAGAAATCAAAATTGACCAGGCTTGGTTAGGAAGCTGCACAAATGGCAGGATAGAGGATTTAAGGATTGCTGCTTCAATTGTTAAAGGAAAGAAGATTGCTAAAGATACAAGGATGATAGTAGTTCCAGCTACAACTGATATCTGGAAGCAGGCAAACAAAGAAGGATTGCTGGATATATTCACTGAATTTGGAGCAGCTGTATCAACTCCAACATGTGGAGCTTGCCTTGGAGGCCATATGGGTATATTGGCAGAAGGAGAAGTTTGCATCAGCTCTACAAACAGGAATTTTGTTGGAAGGATGGGCAGCCCTAAATCTTTTGTTTATTTGGCAAGCCCTGCAACAGTTGCTGCTTCGGCAATTGAAGGAAAGATAGCTGATCCAAGGAGATATCTTTAATGAAAAAACAAACCGGAATTGAATATATCATAAAAAAGTTCAATTTAAGCAAGATACTGATAGGTTATCTTATAATCATAATTGTATTCGGCACATCATTTTTTTTGTTGTCATTAACTGAAAATGATGGCATATATACTGAAGGGCAAAAAGTCAGTAATGATGTAAACGGTTATTTGGATTCGCTGTATTTCAGCTTTGTAACCTCAACATCATTAGGTTATGGGGATATCAGGCCAAAAGGCATATCAAGAGGGTTATCAATAATAGAGGTTTGTGTCAGCCTCGTAATCTTAGGGGTGCTTGTTTCAAAGCTGATTTATAAGGAACAGGATGAGATATTAAAAGAACTATATGATGTATCTTTTCAGGAAAGGTACAACAGGATAATAGTCGGGCTATACAACTTCAGAGCAGAAATTGATAGGATTATAACTAAAATTGTTATCTTAAAAGAAAGTGAAAAAGAAGAGGTATTGCAGAGTATAGAATCAAACTTGCACTTGCTTTCAAGTTATTTAGCAGATAGTGAAAAAATACTGCCAGAAGCCCAAAAAAATGTAAGAGGGGTTTCTGATATGAAGGCTGACATCATACTTGATAATTTGCATAGTTCGATAGCAAAGTTAGAAGAGCTCGCATCATCTCTAAAAAAGAAAGGCATTGAATGGAAAAGAAAATCCACAGCTAATAGTATGAGCATCATACTGAACTCAACAGAAAAAATCTGCAAAGACTGTATTGCTCCTGATTACATAAGTCTGAAGGAGATAATAGGCGAGCTAAAGAAGCACTCAACTAGCCTTAGGAAGTTTGTATAAAACGGTGAAATGATGAAAGGATATGCGCATGTTTACAAAAGAGATTTTAAAAGAGGCTAAGGTACATGATTGAGATGAATTTGGGTATTTTGGTTGCTGTGGTATTAAGTTTGCTTATCTTAAGCGTCTTGTTCAACCTTTTTAAGCAACCGTTTATAGTTGCTTACATAATAACAGGCATCTTGATCGGGCCATATGGTTTAAAGCTTGTTTCAGATAGCCAGATCATACAAACAGTGGGTGATTTGGGAGTTGTCATATTGTTGTTCTTTGTTGGCATGGAGATTTGCCTTCCTTGCTTGTTCTCAAATTGGCGAGTTGCTATAATAGGTACGCTATTCCAGATAATTATTAGTGTGTTGGTTGTTAGTGGACTAGGCTCATTATTCGGATGGACTATTGGCGCAAGAATATTGATTGGATTTGTTATAAGCTTAAGCAGCACGGCTCTTGTAGTAAACATACTTGAACAACGCAATGAAATGAAGACTAAAGTTGGAGGAGATGTTTTAGGTATGCTCCTGGTCCAGGATCTTGCTGTAATCCCTATGTTGATTATAGTTTCATTGTTAGGGAGAGAAAAAGTAAATCTGGTAAATTTGGGGCTCCAGATTGTTATGGGTATATTGGTTATAGGTTTCATTATATTACTGATGAGAAGCAGGAAATGGAAGCTTCCATTTAGCAGCAAGATAAAAGAGCACCATGAGCTACAGGTTTTTGCTGCGCTTACAATATGTTTTGGATTTGCTTTGATTACTCAGCTTTTCCATTTGTCTCCTGCTTTGGGCGCTTTCATAGCAGGCATCACAGTAGGATTAGCACGTGAAACCACTTGGGTCCATCAAAGCCTTAAGTCATTTAGAGTAGTATTTGTAGCGTTGTTCTTTGTCTCAATAGGAATGCTGCTCAATTTGGATTATGTGATTAATAATCTCAGCATGATTGTTGTGGTAGTTGCGGCCGTTTTTGTAGTCAACACATTGATTAACTCCATGATATTCAGAATGTTAGGTGATCCATGGAGGCGCAGCTTCTATGGTGGTGCACTACTGTCTCAAATAGGGGAGTTCAGTTTTATACTAGGGGCATTGGGTTTACAAGCAGGCCTTATCACTTCCAGCGGTTATCAGATTGCAATAGCGGTTATCTCAATCACTCTGCTGTTTAGTCCTTTATGGATATATCTATTTGGAAGGTTGGCGTGTAAGGATAATGTTTGTATAGTGCCGCCAAAGAAGGTTGCATAAAAGTTTATATACCAGCGTTTAGTACTTTGGAAATATGAAAGGATATGCGCATGTTTACAAAAGAGAGCACATAAATACCGATGAGATAATTCCTGCTAGATACCTTAATACAGACAATGAGCAAGAGTTGGCAAAGCATGCAATGGAAGATATTGACAAAGAGTTTGTCAAGAAGGTTAAAAAAGGAGATTTTATAGTTGCATCAGATGATTTTGGCTGCGGTTCAAGCAGAGAGCATGCTGTCTGGGCATTAAGAGGAGCTGGCATTAAGGCAGTTATTGCAAACAGCTTTGCAAGGATATTCTTCAGGAATTGCATAAATAATGGGATGCTGGCGATTGAATGCAAAGATGCCTATACAAAGATAAAAACTGGAGATGAAATAGAGATAGACATAAAAAAAGGAGTCATTAAGAATATAAGCAAGAAAGAAGAATACAAATTTACGCCTATTCCTGATTTTGCAGTTGAGATAATTAATGCAGGCGGATTGTTGGATTACATCGCTAAAAATGGTTAGATAGATTTGGCAGAGGCAGCTACTGCTCCAACTGAGGATGAACCGCTAACATGATCGCAATTGCTTGCTTTATCTTTTGGTTTTCCTTCAATCTCTTGTTCTATAACTTCCCAAAAGAAGTCTATAAATTTCTTGACTTCTGGGTTATTCACATTTAGTTTGTATAATTTGATTTTAGATATCTTTCTTGTTGTTTTTACCCATCCATCTTTCAATAGTTTTTTAATTAAGAGTTTTACTGTTGAATATCCTGCTCCTGAGTATCTTGATATTTCTTTTAGAGAGTAGTCTAGTTCAGAGTGCACAATCAAAAAATCCAACACCTTGTTCTTTGGGCTTGCCCCTTGTTTTTTTAAAAATATTGATTTCATTTTTGCATACCATTAATACTGTATATACCATTATACTGTTCTAGGGTTAGAATTCTTTTCTATATAAAGGTTTCTATTTTTAACCTTGTAAGTATTATAAAATGGCCTTGTAAGGCTTAAAATAAACCTTTGAAAAACCATAAAGTTTATAAAGTCAGTTGTTATACGGGCCTGTAAAAGGGATTTAGATTAAATGGTTAAAGTAAAAAAAAGCGAATACATTATTGCAAGTAGAATCATATGCAAAACACTCTACGAAGGAGGTTATTTTGGCAAAGGCTCACTTTATTTTGATAATTTAGTTAAAGGTTTATACAATAGAGAATTCTCAAGATTAAACATTACTAAAGATAAAATAATGGATGTTATAGAAGCCCTAGTCAAGCAGATGATTATTTGCAAAAAGAAAAAAGAGCACGGATGGAAATATTACCTTAATATGGATCGTTATGATAAGATAAAAGAGATTATCAAAGAAACTGGTCAAGGATCAATAATACCTATTTTATTAAAGCTGTAAAAATTAACTAGTTGTCACATTACACTGCCCATTTATACAGCCATTGACACACGCTTCTAAATCTTCCCAGCTGCAATCTGTTTTCTGATGCCCTTTGTAATAAGGGGTTTTACATTTCCAGGCAGCAGCGCAAGCTCCTGCAGCCCCTGTTTGTTGAGTGTTATTTTGATTTGTTTGGTTTTGCTGGACCTGTTGATTTTGAGGGGTCTGTTGCTGGCCTTGTGATGGTTGCGTTTGTTCTTGTTGCTCTGGTTCTGCTCCTGCTGCTTCTTGGGTTTCTGTAACTTGGGTGGTTTCTTCTATGGATTCAGTTGTTTCAGTTTCTTTAGAACCCTGTTTGTTATAGAAGTATACATTAGAGACAACTAAAGCTATGACAACCAAAATAAAGATTATCCTTTCCACTTTCCTTGGGCTCAACCGTATTGTTATGTCCATACCCAACAGAATATTGCATAAATATTTAAATATTACTCTATTTTATCGGTGGTTATGGGAATTAAATTTATTATGGACAGGAACGAAGAAGAGAAAATAAAAGTGATTACCATACCAATAGTTCTTAAAAAACCATCATTGAAAAATAAAAAGCCGGATGATAAAGAATTTGTATTGGACTGGGAAAATGCTTTAGGGTATAAAGAAAATCCTTACAAGAACAAGATAATTGCGCCCGTTAGCAAGTATATTGCTGATTTTGAGCTTGAGAAAGAAAAACTGAACCTTTTTATCATTTCCAATAAGAAGTTTGGCACTATAATCGGAGAGAACGGCTCAGGCAAAACAATACTCTTAAAATGGCTTGAAGAGCAGCTTCAAAAGTTCAAATCAAGGATTGTGATTAGGTATATAGATTGGCCAGAAGTGAAGATAAACATAAGGTTTGTCAAGGAGCTATTTAAGCCTTCATCTGGATTTGGGGCTTTTTCAGAAAAGGAACTAAATGATATTGACGCTGATAATTTTGAGGTTAAGCTAAAGAAAGAGTTGGGAAATAAAAAATATGTCCTGCTGATAGATAATATGCAGAAATTCACAAAAGAAAGGTTTCTTCCTTTGGACAAGCTATTGGCGATGAACACCCAGATAATAGTTGCAGGAGGCAAAGACCTTACCAGCAGCCTTGATTCCTTGAAATATTGGCTGGATGGCAGGAGCATAAAAGTTCCAGATGAGTTAAACATAAATTTAGAAGGAATCTCGCTAAAAGGCGCTATTGATATGGTCGCTAAGCGTATTGCCAAGTCTGGTGGAAAAGGGATACATCCTTTTGATGAAGAATTATTAAAAAAGATATGGCTTAAATCAAGAAGAAACCCGGCAAGGATGATAGAGCTCTGCCATGATTATGCTATCGAGCTTTCAGTTAAAAAAACAGAAGGCCTTGAGATAGAAGATGTAAGGTCTTACCAGAAGGACGGCGTTAAGCTGGAGAGATCAGCTCCAGAAGAGGCTTTTTTCTCAGAAAGCAAAGAGGATGCAACAAGGGGAAAAGATTATAAGATAAGGGTTGTTGACAAAAGCAAAGGTGTTGTTATCCAGGAAGAAAAAGGAATGGACACAAAAAAATATGTAATAAAGGGGAAAAGAAGATGAAAAAATACAGAATAGCTTTAATTCCAGGAGATGGCATTGGCCCAGAGGTAATCGCAGAAGGTGTTAAAGTGATTGATAAGGCCTCTGAGCTTAATAATTTTGAGATTGATTGGGTTAAGTATGACAATGGCGCAGACAACTATCTGAAAACTGGTGAATTGATTACAGAAGAAACCTTAAAGGAAATCAAAAAAACCTGCAAAGCAATTTATCTTGGAGCATTAGGAGACCCTAGATGCAAGCCAGGGATTCTTGAAAAAGGGATCTTACTAAAAACAAGATTTTATTTTGACCAATATGTGAATTTAAGGCCCATTAAGCTGCTAGAGGGTGTTTGGTGCCCTTTGAAGGACAAGACTCCCAAAGATATTAATTTTGATGTTGTCAGAGAAAACACAGAGGATTTCTATGTTGGGATAGGCAATAGAGTTAAGATAGGAAAAAATAAGCAGGAGCTTGAAGTTATAAGAAGCTTGTATAAAATTAAATTTGGCCTTGATATTGAATCAGAAGGCTCTGAGATTGCTTACCAGATAGGCGTTTTGTCTAAAAAAGGCTCTGAGCGGGTTATAAAATATGCATTCGAGCTCGCGAAGATGAAAAAGAAAGATAAGGTTACAGCAGTTGACAAAGCAAATGTGTTAAGTGATGTTTATAATTTCTGGCGTGAGATTGTTGAGAAGACAGCTAAAGATTACCCTAAGATAACCTATGAATTCAATTTTGTCGATGCAATAACCATGTGGTTTGTCAAAAACCCAGAATGGTTTCAGGTTGTTGTAACGCCAAATATGTTTGGTGATATAATAACTGACTTAGGAGCAATGATACAAGGCGGTTTAGGTTTAGCGCCAGGAGGCAATATCAATCCAGATGGGATTTCTATGTTTGAGCCTATTCATGGCTCAGCTCCAAAATACAAAGGATTGGGCGTTATTAACCCTATTGCAACCATATGGGCTGGCTCAATGATGCTGGACGAGCTTGGAGAGAAAAAATCAGCCAAAGCAGTAGTTGATGCTATCCAAGAAGTCCTAAAAGAAGGCAAGATAAGGACAAAAGACCTTGGAGGGAATAACAAAACCAGTGAAATGGGAGATGCTATCCTGAAGAGAGTTATATAAAATGTTACTATAGTAACATAATTTTAATATGTCAAAAACCACCTATCAGAGATGGGTGGCATGTTTGAAGTCACCTTGATTATAGGGTGGTTTTTGAGCATGCTCAGAAATATACCGTAACGCTAAACTGCATTGGACTTTGTCCATCGTCAAATAGATTGAGGGTATATTTCTGACATACTAACAATAAGTATTATAGGGTGATACAAATGGTAATGGCATATGTGATGATGACAGTTGATGTCGGAAAAGAAAGAGAGATATTTGAGAATTTAAAGAGATTGAAAAATGCTGTTGAAATAAGCGAATTATATGGCGAGTGGGACATTATTGTAAAAATCAAAGTTGATAAATTTGAAGAGCTTGATAAGATAATCACAGAAAAGATCAGGTCTATTGATGGAATCAAGCTTACAAGCACAATGCTGGTTGCTGAGTATGTTAGATGATTGAAACTGAAACAATAAGTATTGAGGGAAGGGAATTTGAAGGAGTTAAGGTAGCAACCGAGAACAGCACAATATTGTTGATAAAAGCCTTGCACGGTATTTTAGGCTGCGGTTATTTTAATATTGATGCTGCAGATAAATTCAACGACGCATTAGTGATTGTTACTGGTGTAAAAAGTTTTGAAGATATGCTTGAATCTTCAGTTGCTAAATTCAGCAAGGCTGCAGCAAAGAAAGGAGTTAAAGAGGGCATGAAAGGTAAAGGTGCTCTTTTGTTGCTCAACCTTGTCAAAAAAGATTAATTTTATAAATAATTCTATATACACTAATCAAATTAATTTAAAGGGGGGATAATAAAATGGTAAAAGTATTAAGAGAAGAAGACGCAGACGCATCAGTATTAAACGGAAAAACAATAGCAATAATAGGCTATGGCTCTCAAGGAGTTGCACAGGCAAATATGCTAAAGGATTCTGGTGTAAGCGTGATTATTGGAGAGACTGAAGTCTTAGGCGATAAGCAAAATCCAAGCTGGCAGCGGGCAAAAGCAGATGGATTTGAGGTTATGACTATAAGCGAGGCAGCAGATAAAGGGGATATAGTCCATATATTATTGCCAGATGAGTTTCAGGCAGATATATACAAGAAAGAGATTAAGAAGTATATGAAAGCCGGAAAAGCGCTTTGTTTTAGCCACGGCTTCAATATCTGTTTTGGAAGGATTGTCGCTCCAGAAGATGTTGATGTTATAATGGTCGCTCCAAAAGCGCCTGGATCAGAGGAAAGAAAACAATATCTAGAGGGATTTGGCGTTCCTGGATTAATCGCAATTAAGCAGAATCCAAGCGGAAAAGCAAAGGATGTTGCCTTGGCTATGGCAAAGGCAATGCATTTCACAAAAGCTGGTGTTCTTGAATGCACTTTTGAGCAGGAAACTTATGAAGACTTGTTTGGAGAGCAGGCAGTGCTCTGTGGAGGAGCTACAGAATTAGTGAAAGCTGGATTTGACACTTTAGTCGAGGCAGGTTATCCTCCAGAGATGGCTTATTTTGAATGCCTGCATGAGCTAAAGCTGATAGTTGATCTGATGTACAACAGCGGATTAACTGGAATGTGGAAAGCAGTTTCTAACACAGCAAAATACGGCGGATTGACAAGAGGCAAGAAGATAATAACAGAGAAGTCAAGGAATGTAATGAGGAAGATGCTTAAAGACGTTGAATCCGGCAAGTTTGCAAGGGAATGGGTAAAGGAATGCAAAAACGGAAAGCCAGTTTTAACAAAACTTCAGCAGGAAGACTTCAATCACCCAATAGAGCAGGTTGGAAAAGAGATAA
>CAZKBD010000033.1:0-18095 GCA_964550945.1 uncultured Methanosarcinales archaeon | reverse complement strand
TTAAAGAAACTGGTGGCTTTAGCCTCTTACCTTCATGCTGTATACTCATAATTGTCTTTTCTTCTGGCATTTTTTTAATCCCTCTTTAATTTGTTATGTTCTTGGTTTTTGGGATAATCTTTATATAGTTTTTGGTGGCAATCTGGTTTATAATAAAATTTGTATAGGTTTATTTTATTATTTTTTGTACCTCTTTGAATTCAGGTGTTCCTGCTTTTCTAAGAAGTTGGAATATAATCATCTCAGTTGTTGTTAATTTTGCCCCTATGTTTTCCATTCTCCTAATGGCAATTTCATAATCAAACTGTTTTCTTGAAGAAACCGCATCAGCAACAACATATGTATCAAATTTTCTCGATAACGCGCTTAATACAGTTTGTAATACGCACACATGCGTTTCTATCCCGCAGATAACAAGATTCTTTGCTTTTATTTTTTTGGCAAATCCCCCATTATCAAAACAGTCAAAGCATATTTTTTCAATATACTCATAGTTTTTTAGCTCATCTTTGATTTCTTTTATTGTTTTTCCTAGTCCTTTAGGGTATTGCTCAGTCAGAATCATAGGTATGCCCATTATGTTAAATGATTTTATCAATTTTTTAATATTATCGACCAGATCCTCTTTTTTATTCATATGGGGCCTAAGCCTATCTTGAACATCAATAACTAAAAGAATTGTATCTTGCCTGGTTAGCTTATTTTTTGTTTTCATGCAATCAAGGAGTGATAAGGCATATAAATAAGTTACTGTTGCGAAAACTTTATTTAGTTAATGATACCCTCAACCTTATGAAGAAAGTTTTAGTGGTAGTCGCGCACCCTGACGATGAGACAATCTGGATGGGAGGGACCATTTTAAGCAAGAGTAATGGCTGGGACACCACAATCATCAGTTTATGCAGGAAATATGATGGAGACAGGGCTCCAAAATTCAAAAGAGTATGTGAAATTCTAAAAGCAAAATGCTTTATGTCTGATTTAGAGGATGAAAAACTCAACGATATCCCGGTAGATGAAGTGATAAACAGACTCAGATCATTTCCCCTAGAAAAATTTGATTGCATTTTCACCCACGGAAAAAATGGAGAATATGGCCATAAAAGGCATATAGATGTGCATGAGGCAGTAACCCAAATGTTAAATCAAAGATTATTATCCTCAAAAAAGCTTTGCTTATTTTCTTATACAAAAGGCAGAGATATCTGCAAGGCAAACCCCCATTCAGATAAGTTTATAAAGTTAAAGGAAAAGTATTTTAAAAGAAAAAAGTTTCTTATCCGGGAGGTTTACGGATTTGAGGAAAATAGTTTTGAAGATGTTTGCTGTAGCGATACAGAATCATTTATGATTGAGGAAATGACATGAGATGCATTGTATTTTACGCATATCCTCCTGAGCCTGACGGGCAAAGCTTGCAAGGGGATTTTCTTTACAAAGGAATTGTTAATTCAGGCAACCTGGCAATACCCTGCCATTTTAAGGATAGCATTCAAAAAAGATTTTATTTAAAGCATCTGAAGCTAGATGTTGCTTTTGGTGTTGGGTTTTGGGGAAACCTTCCTGAGATTGTCAGAGAGCCATTAAATTATGGTGTAAAGCCTGTTCCTTGGTTCAATGCAGATGGCTGGGTGGCAAATTACCAGGACGAGTTTGATAAGCTTGAATTAATGTTCACAACAAGCGAATGGGTAAGGCAAATCTATAAGAGAGATGGAGTGAATATCAGCAAAATAATTCCCATGCCTATAGGTATAGATACAGAATTTTTTAAGCCTACTAATAACCCAGAGTACAGCAGATTTATAAGGGAGATGATTGGTGTTGAAGAAGATAAAAAGATGATCCTGACAATCGGAGGAGATGTAACTTCAAAGGGAGCGCAGGAAATGATTAAGGCGCTTGCAGAAATAGATAAGGAATTCAAAGATTGGGTTTATGTGTGCAAATCATGGCCGAGCAGAAATGCAGACAATTGGAGAAAATGTGAGATTGAGCTGGCAGAGAGTCTGGGAATCAGAGACAAGATTATCTTTTTAAGTGACATGTTCAGCCAGGAATTTATGATTCATCTTTTAAATGCTGCAGATATTTATGCCGCTCCTTCAAGGATTGAGGGTTTTGGCATGGTACAAGTTGAAGCGATGTCCTGCGGCAAGCCAGTTATATCCATAAACAAAATGGGCCCTTCTGAAACAATAATCCATAATAAAACAGGATTTCTAGCTAAAGTTGCAGAAGAAGTTATACTAACTCAGGAATGGGCGTATCCTTCAATGGGTTTTGAAAAACAAGAAATAATAAAATTCAAAGAGCCAAAGACATTTACGTATAGAGCAGATGTAAATGATTTAAAAGAATACACCTTAAAACTGTTGACAGACAATAATCTAACTGGAAAGATGGGTAAAGAAGCAAGAAAACATGCTGTCAAGAATTTTGATTACAGGATCACTTCAAAAAAGATGATTGATATCACAAAAGAAAAGCTGGATCTAGACTAAGCTCTTTTTCTTGTTGAATGATTCATATGCTAGGATATACATGCCGGCATTCCATGCCTGTTGTTCTCCGTAAGACCTCTTTGTTAAAGGATCGATCCATTCTGGAAAATCTCCTCTTAAATTAGCTTCTGCTAATTTCCTCATCTCTATTTTTGCTTTTTTAAACATTTTCAATTTCAATAAGCTCAAGATATAAAATCCTCCTATAAAAGTCCATATCCCTCCATTTAGATAATTGTAAGGCTTTTTGGCAGCACAATCTTCAAAATAATCTTGCCAGTCTTTTGTTCCCTTTCTTATTGGAGGATAGATTGCTTTGACAGGATAAGGCATGTTTATCTTATTTTTTTCAATATAAGAGATAATCATTTCAGATTTTGCCATATCAGCCAAGCCAAAAACAATTGCAAGGAGATTTCCAAGAGAATCAAACCAGTTTCCCATCTCGCGGTATTTATTGTGGTTTTTCCATCTGTAAGGCACATAAAATTTTCCATTCCATAATCTTGTATCTTCATTCTCATTGGTCATAAATCTTAATTTTTTTGCATCCCTATTCCTGCCCATCAAATTCAAAACTTTGTAGTATAAAGCCTGAGTGTTAATTGTATACCCATACTTATGGGGAAAAGCGTCCTGCCAGTCTGTTGTCGGCAGCTGTACTAACATCCCTTTTTCACCGACATCCTGGCAATCCAGCCATGATAGCGCTTGTTTTATTGCATCTTTATACTTGTTAAATAAAGAGTTGTCCTTATACCTCTCTTTGTAAGCATAATGCCCAATAATGTACCACAAAGTTGAGTCAATAGATGCATAATCAACATGGGGCTTTCTTTCGCTAAACTTGTCAACGCAATTAGGGATCTGCCCTTTTTTGCTTTGGTTGTCACCAAGCGTAATAATGCTTTTTTTAAAAGTATCCTTAAACAATGAATTTTTAACTAAACTTGCTCCTAAGAAGCTGATCATGCTATCTCTTGCCCACACTGCATTATAGCCTTCTTTCCCTCCAGAAGCAAACAGCCCATTTTTTGTAGAACAAGCTCTTATGGCATCAATCGCTTTCTCATAGCATTCATCAATCATAAGTTTTTACTGTAAAACAAAGTATAAATTACTTTCGATTTTATGTAAGGGAGACATTAACTGACCAATCCACTAAAAAAAAGAAATCTTTTTAAATAAAACCCCATTTCTAGGCATTGGACGGTCATAGGGGCTTGGTTCACCCGTTCCCTTTTCGAACACGGATTGGGGTTTGGACTTAACCCACGTGATAGTTAAGCAAGCCTCCGTTCTTGAGTGTACTGCATTACGCGGGAAATCAGGAAAGCTGTCCACCTTTTTATTTTAGGAACGGGAAATTAAGTCCAATTTTTCTTTTATTTTACTAAATCCTCCTCTATTTCTAGAAAAAGTATTTCCATAACTTTTGATTATTAGGTTTAATCTTTCCTTTTTGCGAGGGATCTTAAACCCCACATTCCTCTTAAATCTTACAAAATTATCTTTGCCGGTTATACTCAGGACATAACAATGGTCATTATTTTTGTTTTTGAAAATCTTACTGCTTTTGATACTAAAACTATTCGACAATATCTCTTTTACATCTTTAAGTAGCCTGGTTGAGTTTGAAGTTAGATTTAAGTTTCTTTTCCATTCTTTGGTTTTATTGAATAACCTTAGACTAGGTGACCCTTCGTCGTCGTATAATGCCCTCAAATACTCTTGTTTAACACTGTCTGTACTTTCTTTTATTTGATCTGGAACCCAGATGAAATCACTTCTATAGTCAGGTAGGTATTCTAAAAATTTGGTTATTATCCTTTTGCCATGAACTTGACGAAATGGAGTTCCTGTATTTGTTATCCCTTTAGTTATTTTTATGTCGCCAAACTCCTTTTTTATATCCTCCTCGAATTCGTCCAACAGCTCTTTAGAGGTGTTATTATAGCGGATATACCTATAATATAAATATCCGTCTCCACTTATTTTAGCTACACATCTTGCCAAATTTTTTGATATCATTTAAATCACCAAACTTTTATTGGTTGTAACTATGTAAATGGGTTCTATTTATAAGCGCTACGCGTGAATGTCCAGTGCTAATGGACAGAACTTATAATTTGATAGTTGAAACACTTTTTAGGTGATTTAGATATCAAAAAAGCGAGATGTTTAACGTTTGATTTTTTTCTCTTTTATTAGGGTATAGCTCATTGCTCCTATTGCGCCGATGAGATTAGATACTAAATCTAGCGATGTATTTTCATAACCTCCAACACCAGTATTTTTTACGAAAATGGTTGCTAAGAATTCAATAATCTCATTCATGGCTCCAGCCCCCACACCAGCCATTATTATCACAATTGACAAAGCAATCCATTTATGGTCTTTTTTCAAGCTGGGTTTTAGCAAATAACCCATCAACAAAGTTGCCACCCAAAATCCAACAATATGAACAAACTGGTCAAATCTGAATATATTGTAAGGCTCGCCTACAATTGGCAAGAGTATCTGGTCATACAATCTTGTTCCGTTTAGTATAACTCCTCCGCCAGACATATGAAGAACAGACCATATTGCGAGGCCCCATAAGATGCCAGTGGGATAGTTTACTTTATCATTTGTGAAGATAACGACCAGCATAAAAAAAACAATCACGCCAACATAGCCCAGAAACTCATAATTTGCTCTTGAAAGAAATATTATTGTGTATACCAGAAGCGGAATTGAATGGAGTATGAATACCGGAAACTGCTCTTTTTTTAGTAACACACCTATCTACTTGAAGCACAAGTATAAAAATCTTGCTGGCATAAATCTCCATTTCATAATCTTTTTAAATAATGATGGCTTTCTTAGGCTAAAATGAATATTGCGATTGTTGGGTCAGGGTATGTGGGGTTAGTCACAGGCACTTGCTTGGCTGATTTAGGCAATAATGTGATTTGTGTTGATATTGATGAATCAAAGATAGGCAGCCTAAAAAAAGGGATAATCCCCATATTCGAGCCTGGCCTGGATGAATTAATCAAAAGAAACGTTAAGGAAAACAGGCTAAATTTCACAACAGATTTGAAAGGTGCAGTAAGAAAATCAGAAATCATCTTTATTGCAGTTGGCACGCCTCCAAAAGAGAATGGAGAGGCAGATCTTTCTTATATAGAGAATGTTGCAAGAGCAATAGGCAATGAAATTGAGTCTTATAAAGTGATTGTAGAAAAGAGCACAGTGCCGGTTGAAACAGGAGAGAAAGTAAAAAAGACTATAAAAATAAATAATCCTCATAACGCAGAATTTGACGTTGTCTCAAATCCCGAGTTCTTAAGAGAAGGAAGCGCTGTTAGCGATTTTCTTAATCCAGACAGGATTGTAATAGGCACAGACAGCAAAAAAGCAGCAGATATCATGGGCAAGTTGTACAGCCCGTTAAAGGCCCCGATTATTGTTACAGACATAAGAAGCGCTGAGATTATCAAGCACGCCTCAAACTCATTTTTAGCAACAAAGATTTCGTTTATTAATGCTATTGCAAACATTTGCGAGAAAGCTGGAGGAGATGTTGAAAAAGTTGCTGAAGGTATGGGCTATGACAAAAGGATAGGGAAATCTTTTTTGAACGCAGGCATAGGTTATGGCGGCAGCTGTTTTCCAAAAGACGTTTCAGCATTTATTAAAATAGCAGAAAAGAATAGCTATGATTTTCAGCTTCTCAGGGAAGTGGAAAACATTAACAAGCAGCAAAAACATAATTTTATTAAGAAGATTGAAGAGCATATTTGGATACTTAAAGGCAAGACAGTAGCTATTTTAGGGTTAGCATTCAAGCCAAATACAGATGATATGAGAGAAGCCCCGTCTATCGACATAATCAGCACATTGCAGAGAGAAGGGGCAAAGATAAAAGCCTATGACCCAGAAGCTATGGAAAGAGCCAAATCTCTTTTAAGGGATGTTGAATATTGTAGCAATCCTTATGATGCAATCAAAGGCAGTGACGCTTTGATTATTGTTACAGAATGGAACGAGTTTAGGGAATTAGACCTAAACAAAGTTAAAAATCTGCTCAAGCAGCCCTTAATTCTTGATGGCAGGAATATCTATGATCCTAAAGAAATGAAAAACCTTGGTTTTGAATATATAAGCATAGGAAGAAAATGAAAGCAATAGTCCTCGCTGCGGGATATGCAACCCGGCTATATCCTCTGACAAAAGACAATCCAAAGCCCCTTCTTGAAGTTGGAAAAAAGCCCATTATCGAGTACATCATCTCCAAAATTGAAGAGATACATGATATCGATAGAATAGTGATAATTACAAATAACAAATTCTTTCCTAATTTTGATGAGTGGGCAAAAAAATATTCATGCAGCAAACAAATAAAAGTGATTAATGACAATACTAAATCCAATGAAGACAGATTAGGGGCAATAGGCGATATTAAATTCGTGATTGATAAAGAAAAAATTGACGATGATATTTTAGTTATAGCTGGAGATAACTTATTTGAGTTTTCTCTAACCAAGATGGTTGACTTATTTAAAAAGAAAAAAAGCCCAGTTATAGCCTTGTATGATGTCCAAAGCAAAGAATTAGCAAAAAAGTATGGCATTGTTACAACAGACTCAAATAATAAAATAATAAATTTTGTTGAAAAGCCGGCTAATCCTGAATCAACATTAGCCTCCACAGGAGTTTATCTCTTCCCCAAAAACACCTTAAAGTTAATCTCTGAATATTTAGCAAACAGAGGAAGCCAGGACAAAACAGGGTCATTTTTAGAGTGGTTATATAAAAAGAAAGATATTTATTGTTGCACATTTAAAGAGAAATGGTATGACATAGGCTCGTTTGAAGAGCTGGAAAGAGCAAGGAAGGAGTATAATGGGTAAAATCTTAATAACCGGTGGAGCAGGGTTTATTGGTTCACACTTATGTGATTTCTTATTGGAGAAGGGGCATTATGTTGTCTGCATGGATAACTTTATTACAGGAAACAAGGCAAATGTCAGGCATCTGATGCAGAACAAAAATTTCAAGATGGTAGAGCATGATGTAAGCAAACATATAGAGATTGATGATAATTTAGATTGTGTTTTGCATTTTGCAAGCCCAGCAAGCCCAATCGATTACCTTGACTATCCAATCCAGACCCTAAAAGTAGGCAGCTTAGGAACCCATAATGCACTAGGATTAGCAAAGGCAAAAAAAGCTAAGTTCTTGCTAGCCTCAACCTCAGAAGTCTATGGCGATCCATTAATACATCCACAAAAAGAGAGCTATTGGGGCAATGTCAATCCAATTGGACCTCGAGGCGTTTATGATGAAGCGAAAAGGTTTGCAGAGGCAATAACCATGGCTTATCACAGAGTTCATAAGTTGGATACAAAGATTGTCCGTATATTCAATACCTATGGCCCAAGAATGAGAATAAATGACGGAAGGGTTGTTCCTAATTTCATATACCAGGCCTTGAACAATAAGCAGTTAACTGTCTATGGCGATGGGAATCAGACAAGGAGCTTTTGCTATGTTTCTGACTTAGTAGAAGGAATTTTTAGATTGATGAACTCCAAGTTAAATGAGCCTGTTAATATAGGGAACCCTAACGAAATGAGCATATTGGATTTTGCAGAAAAAATAATCAAAATCACAGGCACAAAAAGCAAGATAGTTTATAAACCTCTTCCAGTTGACGATCCAAAGACAAGGCAGCCAGATATTACTAAAGCAAAGAAAGAGCTTGGCTGGGAGCCTAAGGTTGGTTTGGATGAAGGATTGAAAAGGACGATAGATTTTTTTAAGGACCACAAATAGATGCTAGTAGAAAACCATAGATTATATCCTGTCACCCTATTTATTTATATCTACAATAATATCAATTTGGTTTATTGATTCTTCTTTATTTTTAGCCATGTTAGTCTTCAAATGGACTAGAAACAATCTTTTCATTAAATATTTTTCGTCACAAGTAGAGTTAATAAATTCCTAGTCATCCTCATACAATTAATCCTGATTTATCCCTATTGAAACTGAATTCCTTACCGCCTATAAAAACGGATTTAATAACTGCATTGCCAAATTTATCAACTGCGACCAGCACATCTAAATTCTTTCCACTTTCCCTTTCAATTTCCCTGCCTCTCCCTTCTGGAACAAAATAGCTTTCAATCCCATACTCTATGTCTAAACTATCACCCCCGACTTGTTTCACTTTTCCTTCAATGTATAACTGATCCTTTGGACTATTCTTATAGACTCCAGTAGCCACAGCATACACGCTTCCCTGGATCAAGGTTACAAATATATTATCGTTTTCTTCAAAGTCAGTATCAGAATTACTGTTTAATGAACCCATATTCAATGTGCTTATTTCATACCTAAGGATAACATAATCACCTCTAAAGAGGTCTCTTGGATCAACAGGCCGTGTTTTGAGCAATACTTCTTTCCCACTTTTCAATGTGAATTCCTTATAGGTTACAAATCCAGCAATGAGGATTAGCCAAAATAGGCCAATTGCGATAAAAACCTTCTTATCCATTTTTATGCTCAAATTTTTGCTTTATCTGCCTACGCTTCTTTTCAAGAGCTATGCCTCCAAGAACTAAAATTAAGCCTCCAACTAAAAAGAACGTTGATTTTTCAAGCATCTCCCAAAACCAATCAAAGTATTTTGCAATCAAGAACACAGATAACCAGAACATGCCTAAATTAACCAGATTAATGTCCTCCCTATGGTACCCCAGATACAAAAACAAAATAGTAAGTCCTGCAAAAAGAATGTTGAATATTATCACATACACGTTTGTTGTAGATGGATAAAAGAAAAATATCAAAGACAATGTGATAAGGCCTATACTTAACAGCCCCTCGATGATATTTAAATATTTGGACATATTAAAAAACAAGTTGATAACTGTTATCACAATAGCAATAAGTGAAAAAACCACCATTCCAACAACCAACTGGTTTTGTATACTATGGAACCAAGTGGATAATCTACCTGAAGGGAGCTTTGAAAACCATTCAAATGTCAACAAAAATAGGCAGACCATAAACACCTTTAAGCTTGCCAGTCTGTAAGTTCTCGCAACATTGGTTAATTCTTTTGAAAAGTAGTGTAAACCTCCTAGTGCAAACAACATGATTGAACTGGCTATAAACAAAATTATTGTAAAACGACCCAAGAACTCAAAAAACCACCAATTATTATCCTTTGCAAAAAATAAACCTACCCATAAGTAGAACAATAACGAAGCTAAACCGGCAATTGGAGCTGATCTTAGGGCGTAGACCAAAGGCAGGATTCCAATAAGCCAAATAAGCACTAAAATATGGTTATTGGCATTCACATTATAAATTTGAGTTATTAGAATAATTGTTGCTCCAAAGAGCAATGCCCCTAGAAAGATCAAAGCTGAACCAACCTTAGGTAGATTTTGCCTTTGATATCTAAAAAAATATCCTGCATAATATGAAATAGCTGTGCTACCAATCAAAATCAGAGTCTTAGCTAGGCTAGACAGCTCTTGCCAGTTTGAAGCAATAAACAGTATGGCACTAATCCCAAGGCATATAGCACCTATGGTTGATACTGCCACAATAAACTTATTAGAACGGCTTTCTGTTTTATGGTGAGTAACATCAGCCAACATCCTTTGGGCTTGATTTCGGTTAATGACCTTCTCTGCTAACCATTTGTTGATCAGATTCTCATCTATCATTTTATTTAAAAATAGGTGTTGAAGTATTTAAAACTTGCTCTGATTAGGGGGTGTAGAACCTTGCTCACAATGCTTATGTGAAGGCTAAATGCCTTCTCATAGGATTTCTACACCACCACAAATAGATAAGATTTAAATATATTCTTCTATTTTTCTAAGCTAAAATGAGAGTATTGGTTACAGGGGGGGCAGGCTTTATTGGAAGCCATGTTGCAGAGTATTATGCTGCCAAAAACAAGGTTATTGTAGTTGACAATCTAAGCAGGGCAAGGCTTCTTAAAAAAAACATAAAGAACTTAAGCTATAATTGGAACTATCTAAGGAAGTTTAAAAAAGTAAAACTAATCAAAGCAGATATAAGGGATTTTAAAAAGATAAAGAACCTTGCTAAGGATGTTGATGTTATAATCCACACAGCAGCGCAGACAGCTGTAACAACCTCTGTCACTGACCCTAGGCCCGATTTCTCTACTAACGCTCTTGGCGCATTTAATGTGCTGGAAGCAGCCAGATTATCAAAAAATGATCCCAAAATAGTTTATTGTTCTACTAACAAGGTGTATGGAGAGAACGTAAACAAGATAAAAGTTATAGAAAAGAATAAAAGATACATTTTTGAAAAAAGATTCAAAAAAGGGATCCAGGAAACATTTAATATCGACTTGTGCGAGCATACGCCTTATGGTTGCAGCAAATTAACTGGCGATTTATACGCACAGGACTATGCAAGGCTTTATGGCCTGAAAACAGCAGTATTCAGGATGAGCTGCATTTATGGAACCAGGCAGTTTGGCGTTGAGGACCAAGGCTGGGTTGCATGGTTCGCTATTGCGACTGTTCTTGGCAAAAAAATAACAATATACGGAGACGGAAAACAGGTTAGAGATGTCTTATTTGTCTCTGATCTGGTAAAAGCCTATGATAACTTTCTAAATAGCAAATTAAGGCACGGCGTCTTTAATATGGGGGGCGGCCCAAAAAATACAATGTCTTTGCTTGAGTTATTGGACATCCTTGAAGACCTTACTGGCAAGAGAAGCAGAGCATCATTTAGCAATTGGAGGCCAAGCGACCAAAAAGTATACATATCAAATATTTCAAAAGCAAAAGAAGCTTTAGGCTGGGAGCCTGAAATAAAGCCCAAAGAAGGAGTTAAACAACTAGTTGAATGGATTCAGGAAAACAAAAATATATTCTAAAATGTCAAATAAGATACTTGTAACTGGCGGAGCCGGGTTTATTGGTTCTTTTCTAGTGGATAAGCTAATTGAAGAAGGCCATTTTGTCCGAATTCTTGACAATTTAGACCAACAAGTGCACCAGGGAAAAATGCCCGATTATATAAACAAAAAAGCAGAGTTTATAAAAGGGGATGTTAGGAATACGGCAGATTTGAAAAAAGCCTTTGAAGGCATCGAAATAGTATTCCATGAGGCTGCTGCTGTTGGCGTTGGCCAAAGCATGTATCAAATAAAGCAGTATGTTGACACAAATTCTTTAGGAACTGCCAATCTTCTTGATTTTATAGTAAACAAAAATAACAACATTAAGAAGATTATTGTTGCAGCAAGCATGAGCTCTTATGGAGAAGGGGTTTATGAGTGCAGCAGTTGTGGCAGGGTAAAGCCTGCATTAAGGACAGAAGAACAAATGAAAAGAGAGGAATGGGAACTTAAGTGCCCTAAATGCAGAAAAATTCTAAAGCCAGTGCCAATTAAAGAAGAAGACCAGCAGAACTGCAACTCCATCTACGCTATAACAAAAAAAGATCAGGAAGATATGGTCTTGAATATAGGCAAGAGCTATGGGATACCTGCTGTTGCCCTAAGATACTTTAATGTTTATGGGCCCAGGCAGAGCTTGAGCAACCCTTATACAGGCGTTGCAGCGATATTCATGAGCAGGATAAAAAATAACAATAAGCCAGTTATTTATGAAGATGGATTGCAGACAAGAGATTTTATTTCAGTGCATGACATTGTAGAAGCGAATATCCTTGCAATGAACCATAGCAACGCAAATTACGAAGTTTTTAATGTGGGGACAGGAAAACCCATCTCAATAAAAAAGATTGCAGAGATTCTGGCAAGGCTTTATGGGAAAGATATAACTCCAGAAATAACAAACAAATTCAGAAAAGGGGATGTTAGGCATTGTTTTGCAGATATTTCTAAGATAAAGAATAAATTGGGCTGGGAGCCGAAGATAAGCTTTGAGCAAGGCATGAAAGAACTTATAGGATGGAGCAGGAACGTGAAAGCAGAAGACAAATTTGAAAAAGCTGCTCAAGAGCTGAAAGATAAAGGATTAATATGAATGTTCTGGTTATAACCCATGATATTGTAAGTCCTATTCGTGGTGGTGGCGGGTTAAGGACCGTAAAAACAGCGATTGAATTTAAAAAAAGAGGACACCAAGTAAAGATAATTGCTCCTTCTGATAAAAACCTTATTGAAGGCATAGAAGTTGAGCAAATGCCCCAGGTTTCTAAGGATAGGTTTGTTGTTAGTTCGCTATACTTTATGATCATACTGCTGCTCAAATTAGTTAAAAATATTAATTATAGCCTGATTTTCGTCCATAACTCTGTTGCAGGAATACCCTGCTCGTTGTATTCAAGAATATTTTTTAAAAAGCTAGTGTATGACACAACGGATATCCATACAGAATACATCAAAGTGACTAAAAAAGGTTTTTTTATTAACCTGTTAAACAAAATAGAATATTTTTCCTTTAAACTAGGAGATAAAGTGATTGTTGTTTCTAGGATTATGAAATATATCCTGATTGAGAATGGAGTAAACAAAAACAGGATATTTGTGGTTTACGATGGCTGTGAAACAGGCAATTTTTCAGACAAGAAAGAAAAAAGAAACTATTTAGGGATAATCCACCATGGCGGCATAGACACCCAGGATGGGGTTCATTATATTGCAGAAGCAGCTCCTTTGGTTGTTGATAAATTCAAGAATGTTAAATTCTTTATTGTTGGATCAGGAGTTGAGCTGGATAGAGTGAAAAAAATTGTCGAACAGAGCAAGATGAATGATTATTTTGTATTTACCGGCTGGAAGCCTTACTCTGAGATGAAAGATTACCTAAGAAAAGCAGATATTGGCCTGATAACGCGGCCCAATACTCTTCCTAACAATACTATCCTTACTTTAAAGCTGCTTGAATATTGGGCAAGCGGCACTGCAGTGATTTCATCCAGGCTACAGGCTATTGAGGAGGTTGGTGAAGATAAGAAAAATATACTTTTCTTCAAGCCCGATGATTTTAAAGATTTAGCTAAAAAGATTCTTTTTCTTATCAATGATGTTCAGTTGCTGGAGAAGATGAAATCAAACAGCAGGAAACAAGCAATGAGATTCGATTGGGAGAAGCTTATTACTAAAATTGTAGACATATCTATTATCTAAGATTATCTAAAACTCTGCGCCTTCTTTTCCCATGCCTAAAAGAAATCTGAGCCCGACAAAGGTTGTTTTGATATCCTGCAAACTTCTGATATTCTTTAAATGCCTAAATGCAAAGCTTGGCCTCATGTAAAATCTTTTAAAAGCAGTCCTTTGCAATTCAGCCAATTCTTCAGGCGTCCTTCCTTGGGGAGTATATTTTGGTATTGTGCCTCTTAAGCCAGACCATAAGCTTGAATAAGCAACATCCTCTATCTCAAAACCCTCATCCTGGGCCATCTTAAACAGCTTTGTATTCGGCCTTGGCTCATATATGGCAAAATTACAATGAGACAAAGGCAAAGATAAAGCATAATTTATTGTCTGCCACGACTCTTCAACTGTTTCTGTAGGCAATCCAATAATAAATCCGCCATAAGCGATTACCCCTATTTTATCGCAAAGCCTAACTGCTTTGGTCATCTGCTCCAATGTCTGGTCTTTGCATATATAGTTAAGAATTCTTTGAACGCCTGATTCTAGGCCAAACCTTATATTCCAGCAACCAGCTTTTTTCATTAACCTCAATATCTTTTCATCAACTTGTATGACTCTCATTTGGCAGCTCCAGGTGAACTTTACTTTTGATTCAATTAGTAGATTGCATAGTTTTATCAAATTAGGCCTGTGTATTGCCATGCTGTCATCAAAGAACTCAAAATCCGTTATCCCCCATCTATCATGGCATTCCATCATCTCTTCATATATCTTTTCTGCAGACCGTACTCTGACTTTTTTGCCAAAAGTTTGTGTGCAAAAAGCGCATCTATAGGGGCATCCTCTTGATGCATACATTGAAGTAGAAGGCAGCTGTTTATATCTTGTTACAGATGGCTTGTATTTTAAAACAGGAAACATGTCACGAGCAGGCATTGGCAGCTCATCCAGATTTTCAATAAATGGCTCTGGCCCATTCTGCATCACTTTGCCCTCTTTTTTGTATACAATCCCTTTTACTTTGCTTAAATTAGGCTCTTCTTTCTTTAACTCCTCTAGTAAGTTAGGGAACGATCTTTCTGCTTCGCCAAAGAAAGCCAGGTCAATGCCTGGAAAATGGTCAAACGCCTCTTTTGGATAATATGTTATATGAGCGCCGCCAACTATAATTTTTGATTTTGGGAGGGTTTCACGGATAAGCTTTATCTTTTTTCTTGCTGCATCAATCATTGGGGAAAGGATAGAAACACCAACAATATCAGGATTATCATTTTTCAATTTTTCCTTTAATTCATCATCAGAGCTATAGTCAACTGTAGTATCAATGCAATAAACATCATAGTCTTTCTCTCTGAGAATAGCTCCTAATAAAGCCAAGCCAAGAGGCATGCAGCTTCTGGCTAACCCTTCAAATTTGCCAAATTCTGTTTTCCTGTCATAACCCGGGTAAAGCAGTAATATCTTCATATTTCGACAGGAAAGGAAGCCAATTTTTAAGTTTTGTGGTAGTTTTTTACATGTGCTGGGTCATGACATATGTCCTGAACCTATACGGGGTAGTTTTTTACGAAAGGTATTTAAACACCAGTTAACGTAAAACTGTAAGCTTAAGACTATGAGCTAATTCATATAACCTTATTGGTGGTAGTTAAGAGTAGACTTTTTATGCATGAAAAACCTAATAAACCCTTATTCAAAAGGCTGAAAACATTAATTCTTGGTAAAGCTCATAATATTTATGATCCTTCTCTTTTCCGCAACATCTCCCTTATAGCAGTATTTGCGTGGGTTGGCTTAGGAGCAGACGCTATATCCTCATCTTCTTATGGTCCGCAGGAGGCATTTTTGGCTTTGGGCAGCCACCAGTATCTTGCGATTTTTGTTGCTTTGTTCATTGCGCTGACAATATTCATAATCAGCATAAGCTATTCTCAAATTGTAGAGCTTTTTCCGCATGGTGGCGGGGGTTATCTTGTTGCGAGCAAGCTATTATCTCCTAGTTTAGGAATGATTTCAGGCTGTGCATTATTGATAGACTATGTTCTTACTATTAGTGTTTCCATAGCAAGCGGTACAGACGCTGTCTTTAGTTTTTTGCCGCAGGGATGGCACTCTTTTAAGCTGGTATTCGCGATTTTTTGTATACTCATTCTTATTCTGATCAATCTAAGGGGAGCAAAAGAATCTGTCTTTTCTTTGATGCCTATTTTTATTATATTTATAGCTACTCACGCTTTTGCCATAATCTATGCTATAATACGACATATTTCAGGAGTGCCAGTATTAGTGCAGTCTACTGTAGCTGATTTTCAGGCAGCATCATTGCAACTAGGAGTATTAGGAGTGATTTTTGTATTATTGCATGCTTACAGTATGGGTGCAGGCACTTATACCGGCATAGAAGCTGTTAGCAATGGTATGCCCATACTGCGCGAGCCAAAAGTAAGGACTGCAAAGAGAACAATGAAATATATAGCCTTTTCATTGATGTTTATGGTCGTAGGCTTAATGGTAGCTTTTCTTCTTTATGGTGTTGGGCCTCAAGCAGGAAAAACTCTTAATGCTGTTTTTTTTGAAGCCATATCTCAGCATTGGGGGAATAATCTGGGATATTATTTTGTGCTTTTGTCTCTTGTTGCAGATGCAGCATTATTGCTAGTTGCTGCGCAGACAGGTTTTATTGGTGGTCCAAGGGTTTTATCCAACATGGCGGTGGATAAATGGGTCCCTACCAGATTTGCTTCATTAAGCGATAGATTAGTAACCCAAAAAGGGGTTCTTTTTATGGGAGGTGCTGCTTTATTAACGCTCCTTCTAAGCAGGGGCTCAGTCACTTTCCTTGTTGTCCTTTATAGTATTGCAGTGTTCATAACATTTTCACTTTCGCAGGCAGGGATGGTCCGTTATTGGTGGAACTCGCGCTCTAAAATAAAGCATTGGCTGAGAAAGATTATTGTTAGTGGTATAGGCCTTATGCTTACTTTTTTTATTTTAGCTTCTGTAACCATACTCAAATTTTATGAGGGCGGGTGGATAACTATTTTGATACTTGTTGTGTTTATATTCTTAGTTTTGATCATAAAAAGCCACTATAAACGCGCTCAGACGCTGATTAACAAGCTTGATTATTTGGTTCCTATTGCTAATTCAAAAAGCCAGGAATGCTTTTTGAACATTTGTGAAAATAGCGAAAGGCATGAGGAGTATTACGACCCTAATGCAAAGACTGCATTGGTTTTTGTTAAAGAATTTAATGGGCTGGGCTTAAAGACCCTTTCAAACATTTTTAAACTGTTTGGGAACTCATTCAAGAATTTTGTGTTTATTGAGATAGGCATTATTGAAGGAGGTGCTTTTAAAGGTGAGGCTGGCATTAAGCTATTGGACCAAAAAGTAAAGGAAGATGTTAACGATTACGTTAAATTCGTTAATAAGTACGGCTATCATGGCGAGGGAGTTACATGCTTAGGCACAGATGTTGTGGATGAGGTATTCAAGATCGCTCCGGAGGTTTTGGCGCGCTATCCTAATTCAGTATTCTTCGCAGGCCAGATTGTTTTTCCGAAAGATAATCTCTTTTCCAGGGTTCTGCATAATTATACTGTCTTTTCCTTGCAGGAAAGGTTGTACAGAAAAGGGATACCCTTCATCACTGTCCCTGTAAGGGTTTGAGGATAGATACACTTGGTTCACTTCAAATGAAATCAAAGTCAAAATAACCTTTATATACTTGCTGGGTCCTACATACTTATATGAACAAAAAAATCTTTACAATCGGGATAATACTCCTTATGATTGCAGTAGTAACTGCGACAGCAGTATTTTTTCTTTTTCCTTATGAACCAAAACAACCTCCAAAAGCAGAAGATATAGGTTCAACTTCACAAGGAATTCAGGAAGTGGTAGATGCTAATAATAAATTTGCTTTTGATTTGTACGCCGAACTTGATAAACCTGAACAGGAAAATATATTCTATTCTCCTTATAGTATTTCTGCTGCATTAGCAATGACTTATGAAGGTGCAAAAGGACAAACAGCAGATGAAATGAAAGCAGTTTTTCATTTTCCGGAAAGCAGCACATTAAGGCCAAACTTTGCTGCAATCTATAATGATATCAACAAAGGAAATAAAGATTATGAATTAAGGACAGGAAACGCCTTATGGGTTCAACAAGATTATCTTTTCCTTGAAGATTATACCCACAGGGTTGAAAAATATTATGGTGGAAAAGCAGCAAATTTGGATTTTATCAAAGAAACAGAAAAATCAAGACAAACAATTAATAGTTTTATTGAAGAACAGACAAACAATAAAATTAAGGATTTGATCCCGCAAGGAATTATTGATTCAATGACTAGATTAGTTCTTACAAATGCTATTTATTTTAAAGGAACATGGGAGTGGGAATTTGATAAATCTGATACCCGTGAACAAGACTTTAAAATAACTTCGGATAATATT
>CAZKBD010000032.1:0-18181 GCA_964550945.1 uncultured Methanosarcinales archaeon | reverse complement strand
CAAAGCCTGGCAGATAAAACTAAATCTTACTCAACTTTCATTGGAGCAGGCTCCTACAATCATTTTGTCCCTTCTGTTGTTAACCACATAATCTCAAGATCTGAATTCTACACAGCTTACACGCCTTACCAGCCAGAGATGTCTCAAGGCATACTCCAGGCAACATATGAATACCAGACGATGATCTGCGACTTAACAGGGATGGATGTTGCAAATGCCTCTATGTATGACGGCGCTTCATCTTTGGCAGAATCTGCTTTGATGGCCTGCTCTATTACAAAAAGGAAAAAGATACTGGTCTCAAAAACAATCCATCCAGGATACAGGGAAGTTGTGAAGACATACTGCCATTTCCATAATATCCGTTATGAAGAAATTGATTTCACAAATGGAATAACTGATATAGAAAAAGCAGCTATTGATAACGAAACAGCTGCTGTTTTAATGCAAAACCCTAATTTCTTTGGCTGCATAGAAAATCTAAGAGAGATAGAAAAGATTGCTCACTCCAATAACTCTTTATTAATTGTCTGTGTTGTTGAAGCAACCTCTCTTGGCATATTGAAATCGCCGGGCAGCTATGGCGCAGACATTGTCTGTGGGGAAGGCCAGAGCTTTGGCAATCCAATGAGTTTTGGGGGCCCTTATCTTGGAATAATGGCAACCAATCAAGCTTATATAAGAAATTTGCCAGGCCGTTTGGTTGGCAGAACAACTGACACAGAAGGCAAACCTGGCTTTATTCTGACATTACAAACGCGTGAGCAGCATATTAGGAGAGAAAAAGCAACCTCAAATATATGCTCAAATGAAGCTTTAAACGCTTTGGCAGCTGCTGTTTATCTCTCAATCCTGGGGAAAAGCGGTGTTAAGAAAATTGGAGAGCTCTGCTTGCATAAAGCCCACTATCTGCATAAGAAGATAACAGAATCAGGCTTTAAGGCAGAGTTTAACTCTCCTTTTTATAATGAGTTTGTTATAAAATTTGACAAGAATGTTCACGAATTTTTATTAAAAAACAATATACTCACTTTGGATTTAGGAAAATATTATCCTGAGTTTAAAAACAGCATTTTGTTTTGTGTTACTGAAATGAACACAAAAGAAGAGATGGATAACTTGATTGATATATTAAAAAAATGCAGCTAATATTTGAGAAATCAAGAAAAGGAAGAACAGCAATCAAACTGCCAGACTTAGATGTGTCGCTATCAGATTTCTCAGAAGAGCTTCTTAGGGAAAAAAATAATCTTCCAGAGCTGTCTGAAGTAGATGTTGTCAGGCATTTTACAGGCCTCGCAAGAAAAAATTTTGGAGTTGATAATGGATTCTATCCATTAGGCTCCTGCACAATGAAGTATAACCCCAAAATAAATGAGGATTGTGCAAGGCTGGATGGCTTTGCAAATGCCCACCCCTATCAAGATTCTCAAGGCGCTTTGCAGTTAATGTACGAGCTTAACGATCATCTTTGCGAGATAACGGGCATGGACAAATTCACTTTGCAGCCAGCAGCAGGAGCTCATGGCGAATTAACTGGCCTTATGATAATAAAGAAGTATTTTGAAGACAAAGCTGAAAAAAGAACAAAGATCATAACTCCAGATTCATCTCATGGGACAAATCCAGCATCAGCTTCAATAGCTGGATTTAACACAATCCAGATAAACAGCAAAAACGGCTTAGTGGACCTTGAAGAGCTAAAAAAAGTGTTGGATATGGAAGTTGCTGCAATTATGCTTACAAATCCCAACACCCTTGGCTTGTTTGAAACTGACATTCTGGAAATAACAAGGTTAATGCATAATAACGGATCATTAGTTTATTGTGATGGCGCAAATATGAACGCCTTGATGGGAGTTGCAAGGCCAGGTGATATGGGTTTTGATGTCTTGCATCTAAACTTGCATAAGACTTTCTCAACACCTCACGGCTGTGGCGGCCCTGGCTCTGGCCCAGTTGGAGTTAAAAAAGAACTTACTGATTTCCTGCCAAATCCAAGCATAGAAAAGCAAGGAAACAGATTTGTATTTGCCAATAACAGAAAATCAATTGGCAAGATACACTCATTTTATGGCAATTTTGGCGTTATGGTCAAGGCCTACACCTATATCTTGGCGATTGGCAAGGAGCATATCAGAGATGTTGGAGAAAATGCAGTCTTAAATGCAAATTACCTTAAAGAAAAACTAAAGCATTATTACAACTTGCCATACAACCAAATCTGCAAGCATGAGTTTGTTTTGGACGACAGCAAGATTCCAAATGGAGTCACAACAAGCGATATTGCAAAAAGGATTATTGATTATGGCTTTCACCCGCCAACTATATACTTCCCATTAATAGTTCATGGTTCAATTATGATAGAGCCAACTGAAACTGAGAGCAAGGAAACTCTAGACAGGTTTGCAGAAACAATGATAAAGATAAGGAAGGAAGCAGAGCAGAATCCAGATATAGTAAAAACAGCCCCGCACACAACACCCATAAAAAGATTAGATGCAGTTAAAGCAGCCAGAGATATTAACCTGAGGTTTAAATTTATTTAATAACATTTATTTTTCAATCCTTTAACGTTACAATCAATTTCTCCGTTTGTGGGGTATTCTTCTTAATCTTTTCGTATCAGAATCATCTTTTGAAAGATCTAACAAATTGTCTTTTGCATTTTTTCGTGTAACTATGCTTTCGCCTAATTGGTTTTCAATGTCTTTTCTTGTATTCCCTGCTATTGTTCCACCCTTAATTGCGACATTTTTGCTTTCATTGAATGTTTTGGGGGTTTGTTTTTTTGATATCTCGGTGGTTGTTGCTTCTGCAAGCATATTCAATATAAGCTCAAGATTTGTCATGTTATCTCTAAGATTTTCTTTTTTTAGATTTTTTAGCTGTTTGTATTCAGTTACTGTCTTACCAGACCACGCCTTTGTAATCTCATTTGTCAGAATTGCAAAATCAGACTCATTCTCTATTCCTGTCCTGTTCCATTCATCTGTTAGTTCTTTCCTTACTTCTATTGTTTTAAGCCTTTGGTTAACCCATTCTTTTGAATACCCTTTTTGCAGATAAGTTTTCATTGCCCTGTCAAATGCAAGTTCTGGGTTTTGTGTTTCCTCAATCCTCTGATACCCTACTTTTGCCAGCCATGCCTTGAATGGTTCTGCTTTTTTTGAAGGAATGGACTGGATTAATCTTAATAATTGTTCAGTGTCAGCTACATCTGTAAGCCTCATCTTGCCGTCTTCTGCAACCAGTTTCAAAGCGTTACAATTTGTAACGGTTTCATTTCCTTCATCTTTAAGCCGCATTTTTAGTACTCTCCAGTATGTTTGCGGGTTTTCGCTCTCTGTAAGCACAGCTATCACATCAACAATCGAAAAATACCATTTTTCTTCAGCCTGATTCCACTGAACCCTCACTTTTTTGTTTTCAAATATTTTTATCGAATGGTTTTTATCCATTGCACATCACCTCGATAGGCACATCCACCTTGTAGTTCGCTTCTAATAGTCATCTTAATGATTTTGTTCTAGTGGTATTCTTTAATATCTTTATCATGCTATCCATATTTATTACCTAATATAATAGTACTATTACAAACAGTAATGTATAAATGTTGTGGTTTTTAAGAATAACCATTAAGATGCTAATTTTAATTTTGTTTTATTTAATAAACGCAAAAGCAATATTCACGAAAACCAGCAACAAAAAGAATAAACTAATCCTTTTCCAAACCTTATCTCCTCTTTCTTTATCAAACAACCTATGGCACACAAGCTGTAGCATCCTTCCGCCATCTATCGGCCCTATTGGGACTAAATTAAAAAGCCCGATGCCTAAATTCAAAAAAAACAGCCAATAAAGCAGCCCAATAAACCACAAAATAGAGTCTGGAATAAACTCCCCATATCTCTTTATCACGCTATCCTTAATCTTTTGGTTCTGCTGGATAAACACGCCAAGATAAGCCATAGTTTTATTATCAGGATTCTCCCCCAAGGTTATATTATAGCTTGACTTATCAGTTTTTACAAAAATATCATCACCAGGCTTCTTTTTTTGCATTATGCCGGAAAAGTTTCCAACAAGGTCAACAGATGTACCATCAATCTCCTTGATGATCTCCCCTTGCGAAAGCCCTGCTTTTTCAGCAGGATAGCTTCCTTCAACAAACCCTGTGATCTCAACTCCTTTATACTCCATCATATGGTTGGCTATTGGAAAAAAGATCAAAAAGGATAACCCTAAAACAATAAAAGCCAGTAGTATATTCGAAAAAGGGCCAGCAGCAAAAACACTTAATTGCTCTTTATGCGGCCGTTTCTTTAATTCTTTTTCATTAGGCTCAACAAAAGCAGCTGGAATTATCGGCAGCAAAACAGCCAGAAAAGCCAAGCCGCTTGATTTTATTTTCATCCCATACTTTCTTGCTATTATCCCATGTGAAAACTCATGGACAACAGCAATCACAAAAATAGATATTATCCAATAAAAAAACGGAACAAAGAATACTCCTTTCATTTTAAAAGGCAAAACTAGGCCAACACCAGGAGCAGCAGCTGGCTTAGTCAATAGCATAACAATATTGCTTATCAAGCTATAAGATATCACAGCCATACCCAAAAAACCAAGAAAAATCCCGGCATAACCAACATATTTCAATTGTTTTGACCATCTTTTGGCAAAATTATCCATAAACTTCAGGCCAAATTTGCTCCTTAGCAATATCAAATAGAATAAAGGATAGATAATCTTCTGTATGCTTAGCTTTTTTCTTTGGAAGTACAATAAAGCAGCCAATAAAAGAATGAATACAAATGCGCTTATAGTTTGGAAATCCATCTTTTTTTAAACCAGAAAGCCTTATTTCTTTCTAACAGGCCTTAATGCATAGCTTCCGCATTTCCTGCAGCTGATTTTTCCCTGAATAACCTTAAGATTAGGAGCCCTAATTTTAGTCTTGCAAACCTTGCAAACAAAGATATTCTTGAATTTTCTTGCATCAGCTTCTGGGAATTTCACCATTATGCGCCATCTCCTTTAATCTGCTTCATGACTCGGTCCTCAAGCACAACCCAATACGTTACAGTACAGCCCTCTACAACCTGGCCTTTAAGCTCTTCTGGTATTTTTAAGTCAAATGTTTCAAAGTTTTCTTTATCCATAACATTTGCCATATCTCCATTAATAGAAAGCACTTGAGCGTTCTTTTTCTCAACAATAGGGACATCCACATTATCATGGCCAGGCAATACTATCACTCTTTTCTTGTTATCAATAATGCCCATTGCGCTTAACCTTACTTTGGAATGGCCGTGTTTGCCGGGTTTTGAAGTCTTAATATCTGCTACTTTACAAGCAGCGCCATCTATAACAATATAACTTCCTTCCTGCATACTTCCAACGCTAGCTGTTTTTGTTGCCATATTTAACGCCCAGAACCAGTTATCCTTTTGTTGCCAGCTTTATATCACCAGCTTTAACTGTTTTTCTTCCTGCATGAACCGCATATCTAATTGCCCTAGCAGCAATATCTTCTGCTTGCTCTTCAACAATGCTCTTCAAAGCCATCTTTGCTTTATCAGACACTCTTTCAGCGCCGCATTTCTTTAATATTTTTTCCATTGCTGCTAATGGTAAAAGTTTTGTTGTCATAATACGCACCGTTAATTTTAATTATAAGGAAAAGCGAGTTATATTTAAAGCTTTCGTCTTACATTAAAATAAAAAACCTTCTCTTGCTTACCATTCCTTTGATATCTTTCTCAATTTCTTCACTATCTCTAAACTCTTTTTCCTTTCTCTTAAACAATCTTGTATGATGGTAATTTCTGCCATTCTTGCAGTCAAACTTATGGTTTTTATGGAGCATCTCATGGTACATGACATAATCAAGCAGCCTTTTATCACAATTCTCAAATATCGTGCTTATGGTTATTGTATCGCTTCCATAATCATAAGACCCAAGCTTTCTTCTTGAGTTCTGGCCCCAAACTAAGTTGGTTTTTTCCAAAAGCCCAAAAAAATATTCATTATTTACCCTATCAAAAGACCCCTCAAGAACAGGATTGATCTTTGTCTTTGGCACAGCAATGTGTATCTTTTTCATGAAAATATTGTACATGTCAATATTCTGCGTTTTTTTCTTATCCTTCAAAATCTTTAAAAGAAGCTCCTGTATCAACCCCATCTGTATTTCTTTGCTGATATTCTTCCATTTCTTGCTAAGGTTAAATTCTAGACTATTCCCGCTCCTCCTTACATTTGCATTATAAGACTTGAACTTTCCAGAGTACTTCAATCTGATGTCATACTCCAGCTCTTTGTCTGGATACAATCTTTCAAAAGCTTCCCTTACAATGTACGTTAAAAACTACCTCCCCTACGGAGACCCTTTATTTTGGAGTTATTGCCTTTTATCAGATAGTTTTTAACGTGCTCAGAAACATAGCCCATTCTATTATGGATTGTGGACTCTTGTCCGCTAGTTTTAAATTCAGAGATATGTTTCTGACACATGATAGAACAAGAAACGGGATTATCATTTAATTACTTTTCTATTGCATTTTTACAATAGCTGCAACAAAAAAGCAAGGAATTATAAATCAGAACTTTATTCTATTCCCTAGATGATTATAACTGAAATACTAGAGTACATTGGAAGACTAGCAATCACAATAATCTCTTCTCTTGGCTATTTTGGGATATTTGTTTTAATGGCTCTTGAGAGCATGATTGCGCCTATTCCCTCTGAGCTGGTCATGCCTTTCGCAGGATTTCTGGTTGCTTCTGGAGACATGAATTTTGCGCTGGTTATCTTGTTTAGCTCCCTTGGTAGCTTATTTGGCTCCCTATTATCCTATTATATGGGTAAATGGGGAGGAAACAAAATTGTCATAAAATTTGGAAAATTTCTTTTGTTAGATGAAGAAGACCTTTTAAAAACAGAGCAATGGTTTTCAAAAAAAGGAGAAAAAACAGTGCTTATTAGCAGGTTTATTCCTGTGGTTAGGCACTTAATTTCGATTCCTGCAGGCATAGGAAAAATGGATATCAAGAAATTCTCAATATACACCATAATTGGCGCTACCTTATGGAACACATTCTTGGCTTACCTTGGTTTTTTATTAGGCAAAAATTGGCAAATTGTAAGGCAATATTCTGAGTTTATATCTATTCCTCTAGCTCTTATAATACTAATTGTAGGATGTTATTTTGTATACAGGCACATTAAACATAAACTGTCAAAGCAGAAAAAATAGTTCTTCCTTATTTAATATCCATCACAAACAATTATACCTGCTTATATTATCCTCAAAACAAATATCTATTCATCAATAAAAATATGATGATAAAAAAACCAATAATCACGATTATTTCTGAAAAGATCCTTGCATAAATAATGACTAGATAAAATCTTGTTTTCTTGTCTAGCTCTTTTTTTCTCATCTGGCTGTTCTTTTCTTGATTATCTTTAATCTTGTGAAATTCTCCCGTTCCAATTCCTCTAATTTAAATGCAATCACTTTCTTTAATTTTTCAAGCCTAGGTATTGTCAAATGCTCTAAAGAATTAACCCTTCTTTTTGTTTTCTTTATCCCTTCTGCAAGATGCTTCAGCACAAGCTGTTTCTCCATCAATTTAACAAAGTCAGGAAACAGCTCCCTGTACTGCTTTATTGCATTATCCATCTCAATTGTCTGGCCAAAGTAGCCATGCCACTGCTCCTTAACCTCAACATTCTTTATCACAGGGACATTAATGCCCATTATCGATCTTGAGTCAACATCCATCCTCACACCATCCGCTAAACCCAATGCCATCCTCTCTATATTAAGCTCGCCTTCAACCGCCTGCGCATTATAAACAGAATTTTGTGCCTTCGCTAGCCTTCCCCCCATACCCTCCCTTAATCCCTTTATCTCTCTCAAAACAGAAAAGAATTCCATCACCAGGACATCTCTTTTCTCTTTCAGTAATTTGTGCCCTTTTTGAGCTAGCTTTAGCTTCTTCCTCAACAACAATAGCTCCATCCTTGTCGGTTTTACAGCTAGCATTTTATTTCTTGTAGAACTTCTCGATGAATTCCTTTTTTATTCTTTTAAGCTCAGCCTCAGGCAGCTCAGACAAAAGCTCCCAGGCAATAGCTAAAGTCTCTTGTATTGGCCTGTTCTCATCAGCCCTTTGCCTTACAAACCTATCCTCAAATTTATCCGCAAAATCTAAGTATTTATTATCAAGCTCGCTAAGGCTTTCCTTGCCAACAACTGCAACCAAATCCCTAATTTCGCGGCCTTTAGCATATGCAGCATAAACCTGGTCAGAAACATTTGAATGATCCTCTCTTGTTTTACCAGCGCCAATGCCATTTTTCATAAGCCTGGATAGTGAAGGCAAGACATCAACTGGAGGGTAAATTCCTTTCCTGTGCAGATCCCTGCTTTGCACGAACTGCCCCTCAGTAATATATCCTGTAAGGTCAGCAATCGGATGGGTTATATCATCATCAGGCATAGTTAATATGGGCATTTGTGTTAAACTTCCTTTTCTTCCTTTAATCCTTCCAGCTCTTTCATAGATACTCGCTAAATCAGTGTACATATATCCAGGATAGCCCCTTCTACCAGGCACCTCAGACCTTGCAGCAGATATCTCCCTCAAAGCCTCGCAATAATTAGTCATATCAGTCAATATCACAAGCACATGCATACCTTGATTGTAAGCTAAAAATTCAGCAGCAGTCAACGCAATCCTTGGAGTAATTATTCTCTCAATTGCAGGGTCATTCGCTAAATTTAAGAACATGATAACATTGCCTAACGATCCAGTTGTCTTAAACTCATTTTTAAAAAACAATGCCTCTTCATTTGTAATGCCCATCGCTGCAAACACAACTGCAAACCTCTCTTTCTGCCCTAGCACTTGGGCTTGTCTTGCTATCTGCGCAGCCAAAACATTATGGGGCAGGCCAGAGCCAGAGAATATAGGTAGTTTTTGGCCCCTTACTAAAGTATTGCATAAATCAATTGTAGACATCCCTGTTTGGATAAACTCTGCAGGATGCATTCTTCTGTACGGATTAATTGGCTGTCCATTGATGTCAAGCCTCTCTTCAGCAATTATCTCAGGAGCTCCATCAATTGGCTTTCCTTTTCCATCAAATATCCTTCCAAGCATCTCTAAGCTAACACCAATCTTCATAGTTTCGCCAACAAACCGGACTTTTGTATTCTTTGTATCTATTCCCGATGTGCCTTCAAACAATTGGACAACTGCCTTATCCTGGCTAATCTCTAAAACCTGTCCAAGCCTTTTCTCTCCCCTACTAGTTGTGACTTGTACAAGCTCTGCATAAGCTACATCTTTCACATTCTCAACAATCATCAAAGGCCCTGAAACATCTGTAACTGAAGTGTATTCTTTTAGCATTTTATCCCTCTACCATTTTGGTCATCTGTTCGTTGATATCCTTATTAATAGACTCGATTGCCTTTTCATAATTTTTCTCATACTTCATTCTTGCAATCCTCTCTCTGACTGGCAGCTGGAATATTTTAGTAGGCTTAACCCCTTTTGATAAGCTTGCTAATGCATTATTATGGAAGTTCAATATGGTTTTCATCATTAAATATTGTTTTTTCAGTTCGCAATATGTGTCAACCTCATGATAAGCATTCTGCTGCAGAAAATCCTCTCTGATAGATCTTGCGCTCTCTAACATAACCTTATCTTCATCTGGCAGAGCATCAGGCCCAACAAGCTGAACAATCTCCTTTAGCTCAGATTCTTTCTGTAGCATCTTCATAAGTTCAATCCTTAATGATCCGAAATCAGCGCTAACTTCCTTCTCAAAGTACCCTGACAGTTTATCAGAATAAAGCGAATAGCTTGTGAGCCAGTTTATTGCCGGAAAATGCCTGCTATATGCTAATGGTGCATCTAATGCCCAAAAAACCTTAGTTATCCTCAATGTATTTTGAGTTACTGGCTCAGAAAAATCCCCCCCTGGCGGGCTAACAGCCCCTATAATAGAAGCAGAACCCTTGCTGCCATTTAAATTAATCACTCTTCCAGCCCTCTCATAGAATTGCGCTAATCTAGAAGAAAGATATGCTGGATAGCCTTCTTCACCAGGCATCTCTTCTAATCTTGCTCCAATCTCCCTCATTGCCTCAGCCCATCTCGATGTTGAGTCTGCCATCAATGCAACATCATATCCCTGGTCCCTAAAATACTCTGCAATTGTTATTCCAGTGTAAACAGAAGCCTCTCTTGCAGCAACAGGCATATTGCTTGTATTAGCGATAATTACTGTTCTCTCCATTAAAGGCTTCCCTGATTTTGGATCTAAAAGCTTTGGAAATTCATCCAAAACTTCAGTCATCTCATTCCCCCGTTCTCCACAGCCAATGTAAACAATAACATCAGCATCAACCCATTTTGCGAGTGTTTGCTGCGCAACTGTTTTGCCAGCGCCAAAAGGCCCTGGAATAGCTGCTGTTCCTCCCTTTGCTAATGGAAACAACGTGTCAAAAACGCGCTGTCCTGAAATTAATGGGATGTTTGGATCAAGCTTTTCCTTGACAGGCCTCTCTTTTCTGACAGGCCATTTCTGATACATCTTTATCTTTTCCTCTCCGCTGTTAGTCTTGATAACAGCTATTATATCTTCTACTGACTTCTTGCCTTCTTCAACCTGGATTATTTTGCCTGAAATACCTATTGGAACCAGAATCCTATGTTGTATGAGATTTGTTTCTTCTACAGTTCCAATTACTGCTCCTTCTTTTATCTCATCTCCTTTTTTTACAGTTGCCTTAAACTCATACCTCTTATGTTTATCTAAAGAATCAGCCTCAATCCCTCTGCTGATAAAATCTCCAGATTTGTCAGCTATGCTCTTTAACGGCCTTAAAATTCCATCGTAAATAGATCCTAACAATCCAGGCCCAAGCTCTACACTTAAAGGATTATTTGTAGAAGCAACATTCTCTCCAGGCTTTAAGCCAGTTGTATCTTCATAAACTTGGATCGTAGCTTTATCATTTTTTAATTGGATTATTTCCCCAATAAGGCCCTCGTTTCCAACTCTTACTACATCAAACATCTTTGATCCTTTCATATCATCCGCGACCACTACAGGGCCTGAAATCTTTATTATCTTTCCCACAAATACCACCTTTTCAAATATTAATTTCTATTCCAACTGCGGCTTTTATTATGCTGTTGAGGTCTTTTGTGCTCCTCAACTCAGCCACATTATCCGGAATTGTTACAAGGTTTCTAAATTCCCCTAACTCAGGGATCATCCCTATTACTGATACATTTGCAACTATAATCTCATTTTTATCTATCCTTTTTATCAATTCTAGCCCATCTGCTTTGTTTTTGATTACAAAGCTGTCCTTAACACCTATCAGCTTCATTCCAATGGCAAACTCATGATTTCCAACCACAATCATACTACCATCTCCCTTATCCTAGCAGCTCCAAATCCAGATTCTATCCCTTTTGATACTATGAACAGGTTCCTTTTTTCAATCTCTTTTTTTACCAAATAAGAGATTAATGGATAAGGCCCTAACGTATGGGCCATCTCAAGATCTGATACCTGCTCCTTAAAGAATCTTTGCAGCTCATTCTCAAAATGGAAAATGTCTCCGTCTTTTTCATACAGAGACATTGCTTTTGTTAGAGCATTATGATAAGGCAGCCCATTTATAGCATCAACAAAACCCATAAAATTGTCAGCAAAAATTATCTCTCTAAACCGCCCTGTCAAAGGAGCATTATTGTTTACAAGGAACTTAATCTGCTTTTCTTTATCCATTCCCCTTATCCTGAACTTTATCAAAGCCAGCAGATTTAGTATGTCTACCTTTTTATTGATGATATCCACTATATATTCGGCCTCATAAACTTTTGTTTGTTGGGTTGTTTCAATAAATCTGTTCAGGATGAACTCTTCAAGGGCAACATCAAACTCTTCTATACTCTCATGCTTTTTAGAAAACACTTGCTGGTATATTGTAGTTGACATTACAACACCCATATCAGAAATTGATTCTGCCTCCATCAAATGCTTGAGTATTATTGGCGTTATATTCCCGACATCAAAAACCAGGCCCTCTTCTACCTTATTATTAAAAAACTTTGCACGGTATATTGTTTCGAGCACATTTGCCTCCAAAAACATAAGGTATGCCTCAACTACACTAACAAACTTTTTCGGGCTTGTTTCCTTTAGATGGATTATTGACTTTACAAAACCCCTCTCAATTGCTATATGCACCATCCTTAAATCTATCTTATCCATTCTTTCTAACTCCTCGCTATAGTCGCTGTCTCTGAGAGAATTTCCCAACTCGCTTAAGCTTTTTATCTCTGCTAATTCTTTAATCCTGTTTGACGAGATCAGCCTAGAGCTTCTAGCTTGTATGATCGCATTTGCGTATAGGAAAGGCGTAAGAGGAGTTATTGACTTTGTAACATAAACCAGGATAACTCCAACGCATATTATTGATAGCGCTATAACTGCAATAACATCAACAGCTGGATTTTTTAATAATCCAATAATTGTTGAAGGCTCCTTTACAATTCCAATAATGGTTTCCAGTGTCATTTGTCAAATAATGATTTGCTTACCTTATGCCTTAACATATCTCTTCTTGACTCTATCATCCCATCTAAACTGAGGTCATAAGTGATGTTATCAACTTGGAACTTTATGCCTATTATGCTGCTGTCAACTTGTACATCACCAAAATATTTTTTATAAAAATCGCTGTCTGCTATTATCATCCCATCAGATTTAGGCATTTTTTGTTTTACAAAATCTAAATACCTTTTCGAATGGGCAATATCCTTGGCCCTTTCCCCAAGCTCGGAAAAGGCATTTCCAATCAACGCCTCTCTTGCCTCTTCAAAATCCCTTTTTGCCTTTAGCTCTTCTTCACTAATAATTTTTGAATAAGCCTTTCTTGATTCAGCATCTGTCATAGTTTTAATCTTCGACCTATGCAAAGCTTCTCTTTTTTTTGCTTCTTCCTTCAATCTCTGAATTTCTAGCTCTGTTTCTTTATCTAACTGCTTAATTTCTGTCTGGTATTTTTTCTCTATGAAACCTTTTATCATATCTACATTGCCTATGACTTCCATATTGTTCTCCTTGCGTGTGTTAGATTGAACATGCTAGGATTTACCCTAGCACCCCTAATCCTACTATGAGTATTATCAATGCTGCTATGAATCCAAAAATTGCAGGAGTCTCGCTCTGGCCCGCAAAAACTAAGCTTGGAGCAAAAGCATCTTGATTCTTTGTTGTTGCCACTATCCCAGCAGCTGCAATAATCCCTTGTGCAACAGCAGAAATGCTTGTTAATGCAACAACTAAGCCTGCGCCAAAAAACACCATGCCCTGGTATACAGTAACCTCTTTTGCTTGGCCCAGCAAGCCAATGCCCATAATTATCAGCAAGGCTGTAATAAACGCATATATTGTTTGTGTCTGAGGCAATGCCTGCAGGATTAAGCTGTTTTTGAAATTTTCCTTCTTTTCAGCTACTGCTCCGGCAGCAGCTATGCCTGCAGCCTTTACTCCTAATGCTGTGCTTATTCCAGCCACTCCAAGTGCTAATGCAGCCCCAGTAGCTGCTAATCCGGTTCCTAAGCTTATTACCATTTTCATTCCTCCTTATGGTTTAATAATCACATTCTCTCTGATAGCCTTAAAAGGCCTATACAATCTCCCTCCTCCTTCGTAAAATTTTTGAAAAAATTCTAAAAAGTGGAGCCTGGTGCTATGGATAAATGCTCCAAGGCCGCTCATAGAAATGTTAAATGCGTGGCCCACTATGAATATGATCATCCCGAAAATAAATCCAACTACAGGCACCATGTCTATGCTGAGCAAAGTTAGAAAGTTAACCGCAAGCGCTATACCGCTTGAGCCTATGCCCAACGCCATCAATCGCGCATAGCTGAACATATCTCCAATAAAACCGCTGAAATTGAATAAGCTTATTACGCCGGTTATCGGGCCTCCAGCAATATAATTGAAGTAAAACTGCATAACAACCGCAAAACCAACAAAAGCTAATCCAATCTTGATAAAAAACCCGCCTAACAAGATTAACGGCATGCTAACCAGGAATAAAAGCCATACCCCTTGTTTTTCTACGGCTGCCCTTAAGCTTTCGTATTTTATACACTCCATAAAACCAACAAAAAGGCCAATTCCCATATGAAGAGCGCCTATGATCAGTACAATTGATAAGAATACTATTACATCAGTCATTGAATTTATCAGCATAGGCACTTTAAATCCAATCTGCTGAAAAAAATCCCCAAAATACGAGCCAAATATCAGCCCCCATATCATTGTAGATATGGAGAAAAAAATGAGTATAAGTGAAAAATTTCTAACACCTATATTATACTTGCCCATCCCCCTATGGATAAGATAGGCAAAAACTAACAGCAAAAGTCCATATACAAAATCCGTAAGCATTAATCCAAAGAATATTGAAAATGTGATTGCAATTAACGCAGTTGGATCAAATCTTCCATGTTTTGGAGCTGAATAAAGATTGGTTATTAATTCAAAAGGAGCTATCAATTTATGGTGTTGGTATAATGTTGGCGCATTATCATCTTCATTGAACTCAATGTAGTATGCTTTTGTGATCCTTTTTACCAGCTTGACTATACTATCCTTTTCACTATTTGGGACCCAAGCTTCTAAAACTGAAATAGAATTTGTTGTCTTTAGCCTTTTTAGAACATCTATCTTCTCTTTAACATCAGCTAACTCTTCTTTCAATATTGTTATCCTCTTATTATACACTCGCCCTATATTTTGTAATGAGTGTTCAATTCCTTTTACCTCTTTTATTAGTCTTTCAGTTTCTTCCTTCAGTTGCCTTATTATGACAGAAGGCCTTTTGTTATAATAAGGTACATCAATAGCTTCAAAGCCGATTTCATGGAGTATCTTATTTATCAATAGAGAATCACCAGGTAAAGAAAAGATTGCTATTAGCCTTTGGTTTTTCGAAATCTCCTTGATCCCAACAATGGCCTTGCTTGCGAGATCGTCCTTAATCTTATCTAATCCGTTTGTTGATGATACGCCCAATGCGATAGATATATTTTTGGAAGGCTTAAACAGCGAAGTGTCTAAATCAGGCATTAAATCAAGATTAGACTCTAAAAATTTGTTTTGCTCTATCCTTTCACGCAATTTAGCTATTCTTTCTATCTTTTCCCTTATCTTAGGCTCGATAATATCAAGATGCCTTTCAACCTCTTCAATAATTTCTCCTTTTGGTCTGAGGTCTATATTGTACCTTAAAGGGCGTGTAGGCTTAAATAAAGATCTTAACAGTTTCTCTGGCTGAACAACATCTTTAAATGGCTCTAAAGAATCAACTACAAACTTAATCCTTTGATCAGCTTCATATACTCTCTTAGCTTTTTCATGATCAAAAATTGGTTCAAGATCAGTATCAATTTCCTTAGGCTCACAGATACCCTGTTCATACAGGCCAGTTATGAGGGAGGATACATTAGATCTAGGCACTACAATAAGTGAATGCAATACTTTTGCAGGTTTAAACATTTCCAAGGACATCCTCAACCATTATTTCTACTGCTTTTTCTTTATTCTTTAAAAATAGTTTTTTTAGCTCTGATTTCTTTTTATTATACCCTTCTGTTCTTTTCTTTGCGTCCCTTAGCGCCTCTTCCTCTGCATTTCTTATTGCCTCTCCCTTTTCCTTTAGCCAGCCCATTCTTGCTCCATCTAGCTGGTTGTCTAATTCCTTTTTTGTTTGCTCAATTCTTTTTTTAGAATGATCCTGGGCATTTTTAAGTTTCTCCTCTAATTGATTTTCAAGTTCTCTTAGGTCTTGCAAGATAGATTTGTCACCCATATTATCCACCCATCTTTAATCAGGTTTAGGCATCACATTTATAAATATTTGGTTGTAACAAATCTAAAATTAGAAATATTTAAATATTAAGGCTATAGGTGATAATAAACCATATAAAAAGGAGGTGTTATTAATGTTAAATCTGATTTTAGTTGTAGTTACATTAATTGTTAGCTTGGTGTCTTTGGGTTTTGCCGCGCATATTGCAGCCAAGATCATGAAAAAAGAGGAAGGCACTCCTAAAATGAGGGAGATATCCCGAGCAATCCACGAAGGGGCCATGGCTTTTCTAAAGCAGCAATACAGGATATTAGTCGTGTTTATGGTTATTGTTACTGGCTTGCTCTACTATCTGGGCTATTCTGGTCTTCTTAATAATGGAGAAAGGATGGCTATTGCATTTTTAGTTGGAGGGGTTTTCTCTGCTTTAGCAGGAAATATTGGCATGAGGATAGCAACAAAGTCTAATGCGCGAACAGCCAATGCTGCTAAAAAAAGCATTAATGAAGGGCTTAAAATTGCATTTTCTTCTGGCGCTGTCATGGGCCTTTGTGTTGTGGGTTTAGGCTTGCTTGGCGTTACAATATTTTACTGGTTATATGGCGATCCGACAATAATTTACGGATTTGGATTTGGAGCATCTTCAATTGCCCTATTTGCAAGAGTTGGCGGCGGGATTTATACAAAGGCAGCCGATGTTGGGGCAGATATAGTTGGAAAAGTTGAAAAAGGCATTCCTGAAGATGATCCCAGGAACCCGGCTGTAATAGCAGATAATGTTGGCGATAATGTAGGCGATATTGCTGGAATGGGCTCAGATTTATTTGAAAGCTATGTTGATAGCATAATTGCAGCAATGGTCATTGGTGTTGGCCTGGTAGCTTATAAGAATAATGAAGGCATTATTCTGCCATTAATACTTGCAGCCGCAGGAATCATTAGCTCAATAATCGGAACTTATTTTGTTAACGCTAAAAAAGGCTCAAATCCAGGCAGAGCCTTGGACAAAGGGATTTGGGCAAGTGCGATAATAATGACTATCTTATCTTTTATTCTGATAATGATTATTGCTAAAGACATAGGCATTTTCTTTGCAACCATTGCAGGATTAGTAGCAGGAATAATAATAGGTGTTTCTACAGAGTATTACACCAGCCCGGATAGAAGGCCTACTATCTCGATTGCAGAAGCTGCAAAGACAGGAGCTGCTACCACCATAATCCGCGGCTTATCAGTAGGCATGTTTTCAACAGTTGTTCCAGTAGCTGCAGTATGTGCTGCAATCTACTTGGCATATTATTTTGCCGGGTTGTATGGCATTGCAATAGCTGCAGTAGGTATGCTTTCTACTTTAGGGATAACCTTGGCAACAGACTGTTATGGCCCGGTAGCAGACAATGCAGCAGGCATAGCACAAATGGCTAAAATGGGGCCTGCAGTAAGGAGGAGGGCAGAGACCTTAGACTCTGTTGGCAATACAACAGCAGCAATTGGTAAAGGTTTTGCAATTGGCTCAGCAGCATTAACAGCCTTAGCGCTATTTGTAAGCTATATCCAGGTTGTTTCGAATTTAAAAGGCAGCGCATTCATCATAGATGTAACGAATCCTACTGTAGTAATTGGCTTATTTATCGGAGCAATGCTTCCATTCTTATTTTGTGCATTTTCAATGGGTGCAGTTGGAAGAGCAGCTCAAAAGATAGTAGATGAAGTTAGGCGCCAGTTTAAGCAGATAAAAGGGCTTATGCAGGGCAAGGCAAAGCCAGACTACAACAAGTGCATCAGCATAAGTACAAAATCTGCTTTAAGGCAGATGATTGCCCCAAGCTTGTTAGCAATAGTCAGCCCTATTGTTGTTGGTATATGGAACCTAGAGGCATTAGGCGGATTGTTGGTTGGAGGCACTGTAACTGGCTTCTTGCTTGCAGTATTCATGGCAAATGCCGGCGGAGCTTATGATAATGCCAAAAAGTACATTGAATCAGGCAAATTTGGCGGAAAAGGCTCTGATACTCATAAAGCAGCAGTTGTTGGTGATACTGTCGGCGATCCAATGAAAGACACAGCAGGGCCATCATTGAACATACTGATCAAGCTGATGACAATTGTAGCGATAGTCTTTGTGCCTTTGTTCTTGTAATCTTTTATTTATTTTTTTTTATTATATTTTTTTGTGAATTTTGTGGTGGTTTTTTGGATTTTGGGACAGGATTGATTTGTTATAATCTAAGCAAATTGTGCCATATTGC
>CAZKBD010000031.1:0-18312 GCA_964550945.1 uncultured Methanosarcinales archaeon | reverse complement strand
TCCCACCAGTCACCGCTCTTGGCTCGCTATAGACTGGTGGAAAGAGGAATTCTATTGGAGAGATATTAAAAATTAGAGAGGAAAGAAGAGGCGAGCAGATAGGAGGTACTGGGCATCAAACTGGCACAACATTATCATCGACTGCTCCTGGTTTAGTATTAGGAGCGATAAGGCAACATGCTATAGGGCGCTATGATGTAGATGCAATTGAAATTGTAGTAGAGTCTGCGAATTTTGAATATGATTTTCATGTTCATGGTGGTAAACCTGTTCTAGTGGTTGATGAGATAGATGGGCAGAAATTTACAGGAAGGTTCCAATCACAAAGAACAACCCTTGAAAATAGACTGCCCAGGCAAGGATGGGAAGCTTTCAATATGAGGCCTGACTCTGCTGTTTGTATGGCGCTATTTGAAGGCCCACGTTTTGAAGATATTGTAGTAAATGTAACTGCTACAATGCAAGGCGATGTTTTTTCTGCAATAAAAGAAGCAGAAGGAAGATCTGTGGCTTATATTAACGGAACAAGAGTTGTACGCACAGATTTTCAGCCACCAGATCTGCAATTCGGTGATTGCCAAATTGATATAATGGGCAATACAAGTTATAATCTGCGCGGGATAGGTGAACTTGCAGGTCATTTAATTGATAGGAAGAAGTATGGCGAAGTAAGAATAACAAGCAGCGGCTCCAGTGCAATTGATATTGTAAATATGATAGCTGGTAAAATGGATGCTATAGTTGATTTAAGAGCTCTTTATAAAGATAGTTGGGCAAGTTTACAAATAGCAGATGTTGCCAGTATGTATAGATTTTTGAAAGCCGTGGGTTTTTATGTAGCAGATGCCAGAGGAAAATCTTTAGAGTCCTATATGGCTGATCCGAAAATTCTTAAGAATTATGAAGTTACACTTGTCGTGGCTAGGACAGAGGAGTTAGGCAAGGCCATTGTAGACGATTTATCTGCAAAAATTGATGACTCGGTAACAGGGTGGTCATCCAGAGTTAGATTACGAGAAATTATTGAACATCCGGATTATGAGGTTATAAGCCCCGCACCGAAGACAGCTTTCAAATCCTCTTATATAGGAAAACATAGACAATCTAGGCAGACTAGATTTGTCCATGTTATTGAGCTTGGTCCTGATGGAGAAGCTTTCCTAGAGGAAGAGAAAATAAGTTTTGCAGATTATTTGAGAAGGGAATGTAGATTAGCGCTCCTTGCAGAATCAAAACACGAAAATATTATGGAGATGGGAGTTCCAACTACTCTGCCAGATGGTAGAATTGCTATGGTAGAGCCAGTTTGTGATAGTATACTATCTAAAGTGTATCAGTTCGGAGAGAAACCCCCTTCCATGGAAACTTTCTATGATCATATGGCTCAGATTTTGGAAGGTTTAAGTTTCTGCCACACCTATAAAGAGGGGAGTATTGTCCATGGAGACCTAAAATTGGACAATATTGGCATTATAAAAGGCATAGTAAAGTTGGATGATTTTGGAGTTTCTTCTAGAGTAAGAGAGGTTAACACCCCTCAATTAAGAGGGGCAAATATAGGATCGATTGACACTAGAGCTCCAGAATTATTTGAACCAGGTACTAAAAAAACAACTCGATCGGATATGTACTCTGTAGGCGCCATCATGTGGAGGATGTTAACTGGGCATTATCCTACACCTCATCCTGAACTGCCAAAACCAGATAAAACAGATGATAGTCGAGGCCAATACGAAACAGATATACTCGAGTTTAGAGTAGAATCTGGGGATTATGACAATCAACTCCAAAGCAGAGTTGGCAGCGTAGTTGAGGACCTCAGATTAACGGTATTAAGACTTCTGAATAGAGATCCCAATAAGCGTCCAGAAAATGCCCAAGAATTTAAAGGTGAATTTGAAACCATAAGAAAAAGGGGTGTAATTTACCAAACTTTAACTGACAGAGTTATCCAAGAAGTATCTAAAACTCCCCCAACTGACTATCTTCACCCTCATTTAAAGAATACTGAAGAAAAGCTGCTTGAATTAGACCCAGGCGCTTCGTATGCTGAACGGCTTGCAGCAGTTTTTCATGATTATGAGAGAGCAGTTGGAAAAAAAGTGAAGATGGGAGAAGGAGAATCGTATAGAGATTACAAAAGGAGACATGCTGCAGCTTGCGCAACACTACTGGAAGGGATGCTTAAAGAGGAAAGTGTAGATGCTGCGTTTATTCAAGAGGCCACTACATTAGTAAGGTATCATGACCATACAATACTTCCAAGAAATAATGTCCAGTTCCATAGAAAAATAGAAAAAATCAGGGATGCTGATAGCCTCAGTTTTTTTAGTGTGAATCTAGACACATATCTTGCGCAACACAATGATGATCCCAAAAGAGTAAGAACTAAAGTAAACTTCATGTATGAGAAAATGTCAGATCACGGAAAAGAACTATTAGAACAATCCCCAAATTTTTCAAAAATAGCGCCCCTATTAGGACTAGGTTCATAATTTCATTGTCAAAATAAAATTGGTTATATCAATATAAATGCCAACTAGACTAAGCATATAGTGCAAAAAAATGCTATTTGGGCTTTTTTCCATTGGATAATTCTTTGCAATGACCTTTACAATGTCTTTTCTTTCCCGGTATATACTAAGGTAATCTTTAATATCAAATTTGTAGTATAGTTTTTCTATACTGCGTGAAAGAAGGCAAACCCTTCTGAATAGATCAAGATTTTCTTTTGAAAGTTTTTTCAGTATATTTTTGTTTTCTGTTAAAAAATCGCTTAGAAATTTATACTCGTCAGCAGCTTTTTCTAAAAACTCGATCATACAATAGAGCAACTTTTCATTCTTTTGCTCACCAAACCCCCTTTTGTTGATAACTCTCCTGCAAAAACCAGTGTATCTGTTGTTTGTAGATTCCATATTCCTAAATATAATCAAAGAAGGATAATCCTCGCTCTCTAAGGAATTTAGTATCCCCTCTTCTTGAGAATGAAGCAGCAGGAAGGTTCTACGCAAAATTGAACTAAATTCATTGTCATCCATTTCCACAACGCTTCTGATAGTGCAAGAGTTCTTTGAATGACTCACAATCTCAAAGCCTATAACCAACTCAAGGATTATTTTCTGAATTTTATTAAGCACTGAAGAATCTGAATAATTTAAGACTATTTCATCGTATCCCTTTTTATATAGGGAGTATATCACTTTTTCCAAAGCCACATCAAATTCAGAAATATCTATGGTTGTTGTTTCCTTTCCGTTAGTTGGTTTGGTTGTTATTATTAAGATGTGATCCTTATCTTGGATATCTAACTCTGCTCCGGCTTTAACGTTATTCTTCTCAACCCACTTAGCTGGCAAAGTTATCGTCAAAGTGTTATGCCCCTGCTTGATAACTTTCCTTCTCATAGCCATAATAAATAGGTTAGAATATATAAATTTTTCGAAAAATAGTGATTTTTTAAAAAATATATTCCACTATTGAGATGTATATTCAGTATGGAATAATTATATATAGTTCAGTAATATTAACATTATATATCGAAACAACGGGAGGTAGATTAATATGCCAACAGTACAAAAAGCACAAGTGGACATTGGTAGAGCAGTGGATGAGGCTCTGGCCGCTTATCAGCCAACTGACTTATCTTTAAGGCTTGCAGCGCATACGATGTTATCGATGGGATTTGGAGGCTATCCAGTTTCTTTCGCGCATTCGCAAGAGGGTTATTGCCCAAATGATGATCTAAGCTATGACCCTTCAAGGCTTCCAGAAAATGATAGGCGCTGCATAGCCGCTTCGGCAGCTAATGTGTTAAGAAGCCATGGATTTCATGAATATGCAGATAAGGTTGAAGAATTTTTAAGTACAGATTTAACCGCATTCCAACCAGGCCGCATGCACTATCATGAAGCAGATCCAAACCACAATTAGGGTGGTGATATGCCTCAATTCACTATGGAGTTTTCACCGGCAGTATATAATAAAATTATCACTATAATAAATAAGCATGGCATTTTCGAAGACCATCATGATTTTATTACGCATGCGATAATTGATATGATTGAGCATTATGATAGAAGGTCTGCAAGTGATAAAAATGAATAATGGCTATGTCAGGTATGATCGCTGGATGGTTGATGCTTTTAGCAAATATTTGTTGGAGGGTCATGTAAACGCAATTTGCCAAGGCCAAGATTATTTCAATCCAACATTAGCTGGGAAGCAAATTTTATATCCTATGTTGACGGATCAATAAGGGCGCTTGAATTCAATGGAGCTGAATGGATTCCTTCCTCTAAAGAATTTGGAGGAGTAAGATATTATGATAGGCCTTGTGTTGATGTTTTTGATATGCTGGCAATTGCTTTGTGTTATAGGCTGCCTCTTAAGCCTAATATGCCAGATTTTCATGAAAAGTCTCCAGAGAATTTAGCTGCTATGCTTAAATAACACAGTTAGCCTAATTTCTTCTCAACAATTTTCTGCTTCCTATATTCTTCTATCCAGTCTTGGATTATATGCTTGACAAAAGAAGCTCTGTTACCATAAATCCCCTCTTTCTTTACAATCTCATCAATTACCTTTGCAAGACCTACTGGAATATTTACGCCCACATATTTTGCTGCCATATTGCATATATAATGTGCAATTATATATAAATTTTATGCATTTTTGCGTAATTTAATGGTAAGTGATGCATATATGCAATATTGCATACATATAATGCAATATAGCAACATTTTTATACTTCGTAATCCTCACCACAATTATCAAAATGATCCCACAAAAAGACCTCAAAATTCTATCACACTTAAGAAATAATGCGAGGAAAAAAGTGACCGAGATTGCAAGAAACCTTGGAATTCCCGTAACAACCATTTATGACAAACTCAAGGCTCAAGAAAAAAAGTTCATACAAAAACATGTAACGCTGGTTGATTTTCAAAAGATTGGCCTTAATGCCAAAGCGCAAATCGCAATAAAGGTGAATAGGGATTCAAAAGACGCATTGCAGAAATTTTTGATGCAGCACCCTAATGTCAATTCACTCCATAAAGTAAATTTTGGCTCTGATTTTTTGGCAGAGGTTATCTTTAAAAATATAGGGGATGTTGAAAATTTTGCTTATAGTATTGAAAAAAATTATCCGATAGAGCAAATTCAGATTTTTAACATTACTGAAGAATTAAAAAAAGAGGATTTCCTTAGCAAGCCAGAACACTTCAGTGTTCTCGAGTGATTAATCAAAACTGATCTGAGGTAGCGACAGCTCTATGAAACAAAAAAAGCGAAAAGACCAAGATAGCGCAAGTATGCAAAATAATGCGGCTGTTCCTATAAAGGAGGAAGCAGAAAAAACATTTGTCAGATTTTTAAAGAGGGGAGAACCGCCGCATGACTATGAACGGCAGCTTTTAACAGAGCATTTTGATAGGGTTCTTTACATATTAGGGGGTGGATCTCCGCCTCCTTACGAGCTTGAGATTCAGCCTTCTGCTTCCTGCAATCTCAAATGCAAACACTGTTTTGGGAGGTTTTATGATCCTTTGCCTGCTGTGATAACTGAAAAAGAGATGGAAGATCTCGCAAGAAAAGTTGCTGACTTTGAAGAAGATGGATTTGGCATTGAAGTGGCAAAATTCTGCGGAACTACAGGAGAGCCATTGGTTAATCCTGCCACAGCGCAAGGAATAAAGCTTTTCAAGAGTTATGGAAAAAAAGTCATAGTGTTTACTAATGGCCTGTGGCTTGACAAGAGATGCAGCAATAATGGAGATCTCTTCTTGGATGCTGTATTAGAAGCAGACAAACTTGTGCTAAGCCTAGATGCTGGTTCTGACGAAACATTCCTGCAACTAAAAGGAATAAATGGCTTCGGAAGGGTAGCGCAAAACCTTGAGGCTATCATTGAAAAGAGATCTAGATGTGGAAGCACGCTGCATGTAGCTGCTAGCTATGTCATAGGGTCAACCAACTATGGCGATGTTCCTCAGGCTGCCAGAAGAGCTAGAGAAATCGGCGTAAACGAGATTAGATTCAGAGTAGATTTTACTGATACAAATATGGTCAGGCAATTGGCTGTAACCATAGAAGAACAGATTGAGCAGGCAATGGAGTATTCAGGAAATGGATTCAAAGTGGTTTCTATTTATTCAAACGAGGGGATAAGTAAAGACGATTCTGAGTTTCAGTCTTACGGCAGAAGATGTTTTAACCATCATTTCTGGGCATGTGTAGGCCCTAATTACGAGTTATATGCATGCGGCCATAGAACCCACTCAGGTGTAGATTCATATGGCAGTTTTTCTCATTGTGGGTTCCAGGAATTGTGGTATGGTAGTAAAAGAGTTGAGCATGTACAAGCACTGCCTGACGATCATTGCAAAATATGCTCCCCATCATCAGCAAGAAGAAATGCTTTCATGACTTGGCTTTCTGGAGTTCCAATAGGCGAAGTTAAAGCGCTGCATCAAAGGTACATCATAGGGCAATAGTAGATTTGCCACTAGAAAACCATAAAACATGCAAAAGTTGGTAAAGAATGATCCAAAAAATATCTTATCCCAGAGTTTCAATTGCAGGCAACCCTTCTGACGGTTTTTGGGGCAAATGCCTTTCTATGAGTTTCTTAAATTACTCAGCGCAATGTACTATATCATCTTCCGAATCTTTTATTTTACAAAGAGAATATAGAAACGAACTGGATTTAGAAGATTTTAGCAGCCTTGATAGATTATTGGGAAAGGTATTTCCAGTTGAAAACACAATTCTTACTCCAGAAGTAGAAGAAAATAAACTTGCATTATCTGTGATAAAAACCTTTTTTGATTTTTGTATGTTTAATAGGATAGAATTTGAGAGGAAACCTTTTAGAGTTTCCTATTCTTCAACTATCCCTTACTCTTTAGGGTTTTCTGGATCTACAGCAGTATCAGTTTCTATATTAAGAGCATTAAATGAATTTTATGGAACAAGATTATGCAGCAGCGATATCGAAAGCATGGCTCTTCATGCAGAGACTCACGAATTAAAGAGGAATGCAGGCCCACAAGACCCTGTTGCTGTCAGTAGAGAAAAGATAGTGTACATGGATTTCTCAAAGGGAACTTACAGAATGGAATCAGCCAATAGTAACCTTGATTCATTGGAAAGGGCAGTTGTTCATGCTGATTACTCATCATCAAATGCCTATCTGTCAAATAAAGCGATAAGAGACAACGGAGCTATGAGATATGCTGTATTGCCTTATGTCGAAGCTATTGAAACTAAGGGACCCCTGCCATTTTTTATCATAACGGGTGAATCTGGCAGCGACTCCAGCACAGAGTTATCGCCAAACGTCCAAGCATTCAGAAATCAAAACAAAAGAGTAATGGAAGGGATGGAAAGAATTGCGAATCTTGCAGTAGAAGCAAAGTCTGCTATCCTCCAATGGGACATGGAAAGATTAGGGCAATCAATCAGAGAGTGTTTCGAACTTTCAGTAGAATATTTTGATAATGGTTATTTAGGAAAAAGAAACATAGAGTTGGTCAGGGAAGCAATGAAATGCGGAGCTTATGCAAAGTTTCCAGGTTCTGGCGGAGCTGTGTTCGGTTTATATCCCAACGATGAAGCATTCCAGTTGATGCAAAAAAGATTTAGAAGTAAGTACAAAGTTGAAAAATTGATTGCAAATTGAAAAACTTGAATAGCATTTATAATCAAGATAAAACCTCTCCCACAACATAAATAGACCCAGTTATCACGATTAAATCGTCATTTTCAGCAATTGATTTTGCATAATTTACTGCTTCTTTAACCTCTTTTTTGATTAAGAACTCTTTTCCAGACATTTCCTTTGCGATTATCTCCGGCTCCAATGCTCTGTACAGCTTGGGTTTTGTGATGATTATTTTATCAAAAAACGGAACAAGAATTTTTAAAATGGTTTTATAATCTTTATCTTTTAATATCCCAATCACAAGAATTTTCTTTTTGAAATTATTTTTTATTTTTGTTAATTCTTTTTTCAAAACAGCGGCTGCTGCCGGGTTATGCGCGCAATCGACCAGAACATTCTTGCCAATAAATTGGAATCTTCCAGGCCAGGCCACATTCTTTAATCCTTTTTTTATATTTTTATTGTTTATTTTTATTTGGTAATATTTTTTTAACATATCAACAGCAGCCACCGCAATATTAACATTGGTTTTTTGAAAATCTCCTCTAAGGTTTGTCTTCAGATTGATAGTTCTAGCTAAAAATAGCTTGGCATTTCTTGATTTAGCTATCTTTTTAATGACTTCCAAAGCCTCTTTTTTTGCTCCTGCCACTACAAATCCATTTTTTTTGATGATTCCTGCTTTCTCATATGCAATTGATTTAACAGTTTTACCCAGATAATCAACATGTTCAATATCGATGTTGGTTATTATTGAGACCAAAGGATCAACAACATTAGTTGCATCTAACCTTCCGCCTAAGCCAACTTCCAAAACAAGATAATCAACTTTCTGTTCCTTAAAATAAAGAAATGCCAAAGCAGTTGTAACCTCAAAAAATGTTTGGCTGGTGTAATGTTTCTTAACTCTAGCAGCTAATCGCGCAATATCCTCATCTGTTATTAGTTTGTTATTAACTGTAATCCTTTCGTTAAATTTCACAAGATGGGGGCTTGTATACATGCCAACCTTAAATCCTGCATCCATCAATATGCTTACAATCATAGCGCAGACGCTTCCTTTGCCATTAGTTCCTGCAACATGGATGCATTTTAGCCCTTTATGAGGGTTGCCTATTTTCTCCAATAAAGTTTTTATATTCCTAAGCCCTAGTTTTATCTCATGCGGCTCTAATGAGTACAGCCAATTAAGCGCTTCTTCAAACTCCATAATAAAATAAGCAAAATTATCCTCTTAATAAATCTATCCAAATATTTAAATAAAGAATATAGTTGTATACCTAAGATGAAGGACATAAATATCATCTTCAAATTGCTTAAAAAAGAGCTTAGCAAATACAAAAGGCCTTTTGTCTCTGAATGGGCTGAAGTTGTCAGAGATCCTTTTACTACTCTAATTTCTTGCTTGCTTTCTTTGAGGACAAAAGATGAGGTTACAGCCAAAGCATCATTGAGATTGTTAAAAAAACACAACACACCTGAAAAAATATTAAAATTATCTCAAAAACAGATTGAAAAATTAATCTATCCAGTTGGTTTTTACAGGACAAAGGCAAAAAGGATAAAGGAAATATCTGGAGTTTTAATAAATGAGTATAATTCAAAAGTCCCTAATGATTTTGATGAATTGATGAAACTTAAGGGTGTGGGAAGGAAGACTGCTAATATTGTAATGACTTACGGCCATTTTAAAAGAGATTATTTGCCAATTGATACTCATTGCCACAGGATTCCTAACAGGTTAGGCTGGATTAAAACAAAAACTCCTGAAGAAACTGAAGAAGCTTTGAAAAAATTGCTACCCAAGAGATTCTACTATGATTTTAATGAGCTTTTTGTGCAGTTGGGGCAGGCTATTTGCGTTCCTGTTTCTCCATTATGCTCAAAATGCCCTATAAACAAGTATTGCAAAAGGGTTGGTGTTAAAAGAAGCAGGTAATTTTTTCTTTTTTCCCTTTTTCCAACAAAAACCTTAAATAATAAAACCACCTTATGCCTTTCAGGGGGTGATGGTATGGCTGAAGAAAAAGAAGTTGGAGAAGTTACACACTATTTTCCTAAGATAGGTGTAGCTGTCATAAAAGTAACCAAAGCAGAGCTTAACAACGGAGATACAATCCATATAAAAGGGGCAAATACGGATTTTACACAACTAGCAGATTCAATGCAGGTTGACCATAATCCAGTTGAATCAGTAAAAGCTGGAACAAGCATTGGGCTAAAAGTAGAAGACCATGTCAGAGAAAAAGACAAAGTGTCCAAAGTAATTGAATAAAATTATTTTTTGTTTATTATTATTGTAATTTCTCCTTTAATATTTCTATCCTTTAAATTTTCATAAACCTCATCTGCACTGCCCCTAATAAACTCCTCAAACTTCTTTGTCAATTCGCGGCCAACACAAATCTCCCTTTCAGGAATAATCTCAGCTAACATCTTTAAAGTCTTGATTAAGCGATATGGGCTTTCATAAAAAATAACTGTGTTGCTAGGCAATCTTTCGAAAAAATCCTTTTTCGCTTTTTCCTTCTTTGGAATAAATCCATAAAATACAAAAGAATCTGTTGCAAAGCCAGATGATACTAATGCAGCGATTGAAGCAGTTGCTCCTGGTATCGGAATAATTGGGATATTGCTCTTAATAGACTCCCTTATTAAACGAAATCCTGGGTCTGATATCCCAGGTGTTCCAGAATCAGAGACCAAAGCAATTTTCTTATTGTTTTTCAGCTCTTCAATAATTTTAGGGATAACTTTTTCCTTGTTGTAGTCATTATACGAAATCAGTTTTTTATTTCTAATTTCATAATGGTTCAATAGAATGTATGTTCTTCTTGTGTCTTCTGCAAGTATTAAATCCGCTTCCTTTAATGTTTCCAAAGCCCTTAAAGTGATGTCTTTAAGATTTCCTATTGGCGTTGAAACGATATAAAGAGGCATTTTACTCCAAAACAGCCTTAATCCTTCTAACACCAGCAGCGCTGCTTTCTTCTTTTTTAATTTTAAAATGCACTAATTCAGAAGTATTCTTAACATGAGGGCCGCCGCATATCTCAATTGACTTTTTTCCAATAGTATAAACAAAAACCTTTTCTCCATATTTATGCTCAAAAACGCCTTGCGCCCCTTTTTTCTTGGCCTCTTCAACAGTCATCTCCTCTCTAACAACATCAAGCTTTTCATTTATCCTTTCATTTACCCAATCTTCAACTTTCTGAAGCTCCTCATTTGTTAATTTCCTGTCAAAGTTAAAGTCAAACCTAAGCCTTTCAGTGGTTATGTTAGAACCTTTCTGAAAAATATCCTTTTTTCCCAAAACTTCCCTTAGCGCTTGATTCAATAAATGGGTTGCTGTATGCAATCTAGTTGTCCCTTCTGAAGAATCAGCTAATCCTCCTTTGAAGCGCTGCTCTGCCCCTTTCCTTGAAATATCCTGATGCTTTTCAAACTCTCTTGAAAAGGCATCAATGTCTATATTATGGCCTTTTTCCTTTGCAAGCTCCTGAGTTATCTCAATAGGAAAGCCAAAGCTCTGGAATAAAAGGAATGCGTCTTGGCCTGACAAGTCTTTTGTAGCGATCTGCTCAAATTTCTTTAATCCCTTTTCTAATGTTGCCCTAAATCTCTCTTCTTCTTTGTTTAGCTCATCTAATATGAAATGCTCTTTCTTCTTTAATTCTGGCCAACTTTCTTGATTCATTTTTATCACTATTTTTGCTATCATTGTACAGAAATCGTTATCTATACCAATAAGTTTCCCATGCCTTATCGCTCTTCTTATGAACCTTCTCAATATATACCCTTGGTCTAAGTTAGAAGGAACAATCGAGTTTTCATCACCTAATATGAAAACAGCTGCCCTTAGATGATCTGCGATTATCCTTAATGATTTAAGTTCTTTTTCGCTATATTCTTTTATTGAGGCCAATTTTTTTATCTCAGCTATTATTGAAGCAAACGCCTCGATCTCAAAGACTGATTTCTTGCCTTGCAGCATTGCTATTGTCCTTTCAACACCCATGCCAGTATCGACATTTTTCTGTTTCAATGGCTCATATCTTCCTTCGCTTGTTTTATTGTACTGCATAAATACATCATTCCATATCTCAAAATATTTTCCGCAGCTGCATCCTGGTTTGCAGGCGCTGCTGCATTTTTCTTTTCCTGTATCAATAAACATCTCTGTGTCAGGGCCGCAAGGGCCTGTTGCGCCAGCAGGGCCCCACCAGTTGTCTTTTTTCGGCAAAAAGAATATCCTTTCTTTAGGTATGCCTAATCTTTCCCATATCTTTGCACTTTCATCATCTTTTGGTGCATCTTTATCTCCTGCGAAGCATGTGACAGAAAGCTTATTTTTATCCAAGCCTAACCATTTTTTGTCTGTCAAGAATTCAAAGCTCCATCTTATTGCGTCTTCCTTAAAATAATCACCTAATGACCAATTGCCAAGCATCTCAAAAAAGGTGAGATGCAGAGGATCACCAACCTCATCTATGTCTCCTGTCCTTATGCATTTCTGGACATTTGCCAGCCTTTTGCCAGAAGGATGAGGCTGCCCCATTAAAAAAGGCACTAAAGGATGCATGCCTGCAGTTGTAAACAAAACAGTAGGATCATGCTCAGGTATTAAAGATGCAGAACTAATTATCGCATGTTTTTTTTCCTTAAAAAATTTGAAATACCTCTCTTTCAGCTCTTTTGAATTCATTGGTTAATAGATTTCAAACAGGTTATTTAAAGTTTATTGTTTTTAGCATTGTCAAATAATAAACAAAGTATTTAAATACCAAAAATTATAGCTAGACTATGTTGGATTTAACAGCACAGATTATCAGATTAGTATTAGCAGTGGGTATAGGTGGCCTGGTTGGAATTGAACGAGAGGTTAGCCATAAGCCAGCAGGCTTAAGGACCCATATTCTTGTTTGTCTGGGATCAACCTTAGCAACTATCATATCTACTTATTATTATCAGATGGACCCTGCCAGGATTGCTGCAGCAATAATTACTGGCATTGGCTTTGTTGGAGCAGGCGCAATAATTGCATCTGGAAAACAGGGTGTTCATGGCGTAACAACTGCAGCTACTATCTGGATTACAGCAGCAATTGGAATTACAATTGGCGTTGGGGCATATGCTTTGGCTCTTTTTTCAGCAGTTCTTGTCATGGCTGTATTGGGCATTGCATCTATTTGCAAGAAAAAAGCTAAGCAGCCTGTTTAAATAACCTATCCAAAACATCTAAAGTATAAATGATGATTGCTTGTGTCTGCGCTTTTGTTGGGTTGAATGCCTCTTGTTTCTTATGAACAGAAAAAATTCTCACCTGATTTATTAGATGTATCTGCTGAGTCAAGCCCGGGTCAATATTGATATTTTTTTCCTTCAGCTTAGCTATGAGGTTTCCAATGCCAACTCCAGGGCTTTTCTCTAATAGGTCATTCTTAGTTAATTCGTAATATTTTCTGTGCAATGCTATCTCTAAAATCCTGCCGCAAAGGATTATTGAGCTTCTGTAGCAGCCATTATTAAAGCATCTGTCCAGTTCGTCAATATCCGCATTTATATCCCCCCTTATATCACTAGGTATATTGCCTAGATTTGCATGCATTATTTCTGATTCTACAGGCATAATAATACCAGAATATTCTTTCTCGATTTCACTAACTAAGCTGCTAACCTGGTTTGTATCTCCTTTTTCATAAGATAGCTGAAGCTCATCAATCAGCTTTTTTATTTTATCAATAAGAATCTTGTTTTGATTAACATTGACCAAATTGTTAAGTTCTGATGAAGCTCCCATAAACTCCTTAACACTTGTCTGATAAAATTTCGTATAATAAGCCAGTTTTTTTTCCTTGTAATCCACTAATGTCTTGATATTATTTGTTTTTTTATTCAAATCTATTTTATGGCTCTTAACCTGGTTTAATGCTGATTTGAGTTTATTCAGAGCTGGTTTAAAATTCATGCAAACACCTGCAATTTCATTTGAGTATTAATATTCCTAAGCAAGATACTGTTCTTTAATAAATCTCCTAAATCATATCCAAACTTTTTTTTTGCCAGTTTTTTTGTGTATTCTACCATTAATTCCTTAGATGCAAACTCAATAGGCTTATTTTTTAAGGCCTTTCTCGCAGCTTCTCTTGTAACCCACACACCAAGAGGGACAGCATACTCTCCTGTAATAAACCTTAACGCTAAAACAGAAGCTTGTTTTTTAATTTCTTTTAATCTCTCTAATACCGCTAGCCTGACACTATAATAACCTCCTCCGCAATTCTCTGCATATTCCTTTCTTCCGCTGTAAGATTCGTAATCAGTCATAAACTGTATTTCATTAGTGATGTTCCATTCTGCTCTTGGCATGTACATCTCAAATAATTCATAGCTCCACGGCTCTGGAAACATCAAAAAAAGGTAATAATTTCCAAGATAGCTGCCAAAATAAGCCAAATAATTAGTTGGATTATAATCTTTAACCTCATTAATTAATTTTTTTCCAATAGTATCATCAATTGCAGTAATCGAAAATCTGGTGGGCACCAGTTTTCTATTAGTTTTTATCCCCAATACACCCACGCTAAGCATTTTTGCCAAGAAATTCTCATCAAATTCTTTTTCATAAAGATATTTTAAGGCGTCGTTTGCCTTAAGATGTATATCAGAAACTACTTTATCTACTCTAGTATCAATCTTGGGGTTTTCAGTTATCCTTGCTTTTTCCAATTGCGCATTTGGGCCTTGTGGCGCTAGATAAGCATCTGTCCTTAACCTAAAATGAGGCTTGTCTTTCAAATTTATCTCTAAATCAACTGGCTTTGAAGCCATTCCAACTTCCTGGCTTATGTCTAAAAGCTTGCTTTGGCCTTTTATGTTTGCCTTGAACCTTGAGTTGATTAAAGCACTTCTCAAGTCAATTATCTCAGCTATCTTAAAATCAGAATTTGCCCAGTGTTTTGGAGCGTCAAACAGCCATGCATCCTCTCTTTGCTCTGGAGGAGTCATAATGCCCACATTAATTTCAGGGTAACCATATCGGCCAACAAATGGGGCTGGGGATGAGCCGAAAAAATCCTCTTTTATCGGTTTGCTGCTCACCTTGAACATAGACTCTGCTTTTGCTATTATCGGGCAGAAGCTTCTTCCGCAAGAAAGATCAGCACCTTTGCATCTTATACAAGGTATGTTCATTCAAAAAAGTAAGAATCAGTTCAATTTAAAGGTTTCTATGCAGAGTGAGGATTAAATCTAGTGTTGTTCCACAGTTTTGGAGCCACAACAACTCCTCCGCTTGAAATATAAAGCTGCCTTCCCCCTCCTGTAGTCTCTCTTTTTGCAGCATCATCTTCATGATCATAGCCAATTTGCATGCCTGCTTCTATCACTGAATCCTTATCTATAATAGCTCTTCTGACTTTTGCTCCAGGGCCAATATAAGCGCCTTCCATTACAAATGAATCCTCAACAACAGCAAATTCCTCAATTCTGACATCAGGGCCTAATATGCTCCTAAATACCCTGCCACCACTGATTATCACACCAGGAGAACCCACAGAGTCCACTAATTCACCTTTTCTTGATTCTCCTGAACTGCCGAATACAGTTTTTACACCTGGCCCCATACACTCAGCAGTATAGATAGGCCATTCCATGTTGTACAAATTAAGTTTGGGCTTAACATCCCTTAGATCCATATTAGCAGCATAGAAAGCATCAACATCACCCACATCTCGCCAGTACCTTAATGCCTCTTGTTCCACTTCCTCTCCATCTACATGGTTTGTATTAAAATCGTAAACAAAAACGTGTCCTGCCCGAACCATCATGGGAATAATATCGCTTCCAAAGTCATGTTTTGAGGAAGCAATTCTATCATATTGGTGTACTCCTGATGGAACATTAGGTTTAGAATGATCTATTACCAGATTTTCTCTCAATTGGCTAGTATCAAAAACATAATTTCCCATTGAGGCTAGCGCAAATCCTGGCTTGTCTGGCATTTCTTTTGGGCAATCAGGCTTCTCTTCAAAACCTATAGCTGTTCCGCTTTTATCAATTTCAAATACGCCAAAGGCGCTTGCTTCGTTTATGGGAACTGGAATTGCCGCTACTGTTAAATAAGCCTGATTACTCCTATGGAAATCTATCATCTGCCAGATATCCATCTTGAATATATGGTCACCGCCAAAGACAGCCACATATGTTGGATTTAACTGCAATATCCTATCCAGACTTTGGTAAACAGCATCAGCAGTGCCTTGATAAGCTTCTTGTTGCAGATTAGCTGGGCTAGTCCATTGAACTCCTATAGTCCTAATAAACTCTCCTTGACCAACTCTATGCTGCCAACATTCATCAATATGCCTCTCAAGAGAGTGAGGCTTAAAGTGCTTAGCCACATATATGTGTTTAATTCCTGAATTAATAAAATTACTAAGTACAAAATCAACTATCCTATGGCGTCCACCAAATGGTACAGCGGGTTTTGCTCTATACTGGGTTAGGCTGTATAATCTATTTCCCTGCCCTCCTGCCAGCACCATTCCTAGAACTTTTAAGTTTACCATTTCAGTTTTGTTTGTAATATCTAGTTATTCGGTATGTTGTTTATAAATCTTTCTATCTTTTGTTATTGGCAAGTGGTTAAAACAGTATAGATTAAAAACCCAAAACTTTTTAAACACACTCCTAACTTAAAATAAAATGCTTACTAACGACCAGATAAAAGAGATAAGAAAAGAGCTTGATGAATGTAAGAATCCATTATTTTTTTTCCATGATGACCCAGATGGATTATGCTCATTTCTATTGTTGTACAAATACAAAAAAGAAGGCAATGGTGTAATAGTTAAAAGCGTCCCTAAACTGGATGAAAAATTCCTAAAAAAAGTCCAGGAATATTCTCCAGACAAGATATTTGTTGCTGATATAGCCTTGCTGGACCAGGAATTTATCGACAAGGCTAATGCGCAAGTGGTGTGGATAGATCATCACGAGCCCATAAAAAGGAGTAATGTCAAATATTTTAATCCAAGGATCAAAGATAAGAGCGAAAATACGCCCGCAACCTTAATCTGCCACAAGGTCGCAGGCGATAATCTGTGGATTGCTATGACTGGCTGCATCGGAGATTGGGTTTTGCCTCCTTTCCATAAGGAGTTTAAGGATAAGTATCCTGATTTAGTTAATGATGAGAAGGATCCAGGCACTATTTTATTCACGACAAAGATTGGCCAGCTGGCAAAGATATTTTCATTCGTTCTAAAGGGCAAGACAATGGATGTCATGAAATGCGTTAAGATCCTCACAAGGATTAAAACACCCTATGAAATCCTCAATCAAGAAACTTCCCAGGGAAAGTTCATCTATAAAAGATATGAAAAGATCAACCATCAATACAGTTTGTTGCTTGAGCAGGCATTGAAGAAGGAATCTAAAGATCCTCTCCTTATATTCACATATGAAGAGAATAGGATGAGCTTTACAGGAGATCTATCAAATGAGCTGCACTTCAGAATTCCAGACAAGCTTATAATTGTGGGACGCAAAAAGAACGATGAGATAAGGATGAGCCTCAGATCAAACAAATTACTGCCTCCAATATTAGAAAAAGCTTTGCAGGGCTTAGAAGGTTATGGAGGAGGGCATGAGCATGCCTGTGGCGCTTGTGTAAAACAGGATGATTTTGAGTTGTTCATACAAAGAATAAGGGATAATTTTATAAATTAAATTTGATTTTTGACTGTTATGCGCTGGTGGTCTAATGGCTACTAAGGGTTTCACCCTATAGGTACCGTGGACTATTGGCATTATTTCGCTTTGCTCAATAATGCGAATTGGCCGGTTAATGCGCTGGTGGTCTAATGGCTATGACTTCAGCCTTCCATTATCCAAGAGGATAGCTGAGTATCCGGGTTCAAATATCAAACTGCGTTTGATGCATTCAAAAAAGCGTAGTTTTTTTGAAAGTCCCGGCCGGCGCATTTTTTCTTTGCATTAGAGACAACACAAGGCTTAAATATTTGTCAGCTAAATTGTTTCTAGGAGAGGTGATAGGGAGCTTAATACATGAAGAGGTGTTACATCCTATTGTTAATTGTATTCTCTGCTTATTTTGTCTCTGCTGAAAAGCCAGCAGACATTAATGTTTTCCAGAAAGACTGCTTTGCCAATGGTTCTGTAAGTTTTACAGCCAGGAACTACTATCATGGGGAATTATTCCTAAAAGATGTGGAAGTTAAGCTGATTGATCCAGAAGGAGCTATTATACCCTTAAAAGGCAGATGGAATAAAGAATACATCAAGGGAGATTATTGCTACGATGAAAATCCAATACAATATGCAGATTTTAGCTCAGAAGTGGGAATGGCTAACTTGTCTGGCGATTATCAGTTGGTTTTGCATTATTTAAAATGTGAAAAAACGCCTTGCGAGAATTGTGAAGAGATATTCCCATTTAATGGTTGCCCAGGCTACCAATATAGCTGCCAGATTGCCAAGCCTAACATCAGCTGTTTTAACAGGGGCGGGGCAGCGCACATTTTATTTAATGGAATTAACAAAAACCAATTCACGAAAATTGATCCTGATAAAGATGCCTTATTTGAGCTGGAAGGATTAGAGGATGACTTTAAGAAATT
>CAZKBD010000030.1:9729-18327 GCA_964550945.1 uncultured Methanosarcinales archaeon | reverse complement strand
AAACGATACCTATGCCAAAGGGCGCAACTAAAGAGATTGATGATTTAATGCTTACCCGCTATGCCTGTTACCTTATAGCCCAAAATGGGGACTCAAGAAAAGAGCAGATAGCCTTTGCGCAAAGTTATTTTGCAATCCAAACCCGAAAGCAAGAATTAATTGAAGAAAGGATTGCATTGATCGAAAGGCTGAATGCACGTCAAAAATTAGTCTCATCTGAAACCGAATTGTCGAAATTGATCTATGAAAGGGGCGTAGACGAAGAGGGGTTTGGCAGAATAAGAAGCAAGGGCGACCACGCATTATTTGGCGGGCATACTACATTACAGATGAAGCATAAATTAGGATTGCCTAAGAATAGGCCTCTTGCAGATTTTTTGCCTACAATAACGATAACTGCAAAAAACCTCGCTGCGGAAATAACCAACTTCAACGTTAAAAAAGATAATTTATGTGGTGAGCCTACAATCACAAAGGAGCATATAAAGAATAACCAAGATGTGAGAGGGTTGCTTGCCAAAAGTGGAATAGCTCCTGAAAACCTTCCACCAGAGCAAGACATAAAAAAATTAGAGCGAAAAGTTAAGTCTGATGAGAAAAGAATTGCGGCAACTACTAAAAGGTTAAATTCAAAAATTCCTTAGAATAAGCAAAGCCTAAAGAAGAACCCAGATAAAATTATGATTATATTGATGTGTCAGAAATCGCTAATGCGCACACTTAGGGGTTTTAACCTAGAGCAAGCAAGCGATTTCTGAGCACGCTCAAGAACTGCACGCTGTGGAATTCAATCCGCAGTTCTTGACGTAACTAAGGTGAATTTAATGAAAGAAATAAATAAGCCAGTAAAGGCCCATTGCAGTTTTTGCAGAAAAGAGATTGATGCTGATTCCATCCATTGCTCTTTCTGCGGCGCTAAGATAGAAAAAACAAAAAAACAAAAAAATCCATTGAAGATAATAGAATTCTTCAAAAATAAAACAAACATATTCATAATCTTGATAGCTGTTTTGGTCATTGCATTATTTTTTCTTCTTAATTATGGCAAGCCAGTCATAGTTGATATTGGCATGGAGTTCAGCATCTATCCAGGAGAATACCAAAGAGCAGTAATTTTAGCTGTTGATTTTGACAAGCCCTTAACAAATAACGATATTGGATTTATTAAAAATATATCAAAAACAACCACAAAGTATAAAACTCCAATCACAATATTTTTAACAGCCCAGGAAGGCAATAATTACGAGGATTTCATAACAGGCTATCCTTCTCTTGCATTTAACATTACTAACCTCACTAATGTGGATTTTGAGGCATCTGGCTACATCAACCAGCCATACACAGAGATACCCTACAAATACCAGGAAAGGCTGATAAGGCAGTCAAAATTAGCTTTCAAAGGCCAGGGAATGGTTGTTAAAGGGTTTATCCCTCCATCACTGCAGGCAAATTACGACACGATCTTAGCTGCAGAAAACAATAATATTGAATTTATCCTGCTTAGTGTAGGCAATTCAACAAAGCCGCTTCATCCTGATTCTTTAGTCGGAGGCAAGATGAACATCCTTATCTATCCCCTTTACCAGGAAAAAGACATAAGAAAAGAAGGGGTATTTGTCCTACTCTTAAACAAAGAGGCAATAAAAGACACTAACAATTTTGAAGGCTTCTTAAAAAATATTCCAAGAGAAAAAACAATGTTTGCTGCAGCAAACGATCTAAATTTATACATAAGAAAAACAGAGGAGATGAGCGCAGAGCTGACAACAGACTACAAGGAAATGCGCTCTTATATCACTCTTAACAAGCTTATTAACAATACAAAAGTGGATTTTAAGACAAAGCTAAATCCATTAAACATAACAAGCAAAACAGCTAATAGGACTATTGAAGCTATTGAAAAAGAAGAGGGATTTTCCATATTATTGGATGAAGATGATCGCAATTTGGAAATAAGATGGGAATTAGTGGATTAAATCACATAACGATTATATTGAATATTGGTTATGTAAGATTAACCAATAATGCCCTCTTATGTTTATTTTTGCGAAAAGTTTAAATATCAGTTAGTTTTATATAACGAATATGTTGAATGTTAGCAAGTTAGTTGAAGCAAACCCTTGGTGGAAAGTGGGTCATGCCAAAGAAGAACTCACTCCAAAGTTCAAAAGAGAAATTTTTCAAGAAATAATTGAATCAATCAGCCTAAGGCAGATTACAGCAATATTGGGTCTAAGAAGGACAGGAAAAACCACCCTATTATATCAGGTCATTCAGCATTTGCTTAATCAAGGTATTAAGCCTGAGCACATACTCTATTTTTCCTTTGATGAAACGGTTGAGAATCTAGATGACATACTAAACCTGTATAAAGAGCACATACTGAGAAAAGGTTTGGGTGAGGGTAATCTGTATTTCTTTTTTGATGAGATTCAAAAACTAAGCGATTGGCAAAATAAGATTAAGATTATTTATGACACTCATCCCAATATTAAGATTTTCATTTCTGGCTCTGCTTCACTTAATATTTTGATTTATGCCAAGGAAAACCTGGCCGGAAGAATTTTTTATTTTACCCTCCATTTGCTCAGTTTTCAGGAGTTCCTAACACTTAAAGGAAAAAAAATGCAGAAAATCAAAGAGAATGTTTTATTATGGAAAGATGAACTAAGGGTGGAGCTCAACAATTATCTTTTGCGGCCATTTCCAGAAACAGTAAATGCAGATGATGAGCTGGCTAAGAAGTATATAAAAGAGGGAGTTATTGAAAAGGTGATATTTAAGGACTTAACCCAGTTATTTGGAATCCACGACATAGAGCTGATTGATAAAATTGTGCATATTCTGGCCAATAACCCTGGCATGATAGTCAGCCTTGAAGACCTGTCAAAAGATTTTGGGAGGAGCAGGCAACTGATCAGCAATTACCTTTATTATTTGTGCAGCTGCTTTGTTGTGAACGGCCTCAAAAACTACAGGGGCTCCTTGAAAGTTTCTTCTAGGAAACTTAAGAAATATTATTTGTCCCATCCTGCATTTGCCTTGGCTTTAGATTCTCCTGATGTAGGAAAAGTTGTAGAAAATTTAGTAATGTTTGCTCTTAAAACAGACCACTATTGGAGAGATTTGAATAAGGAAGTTGATTTTATAGTTATAAACAAAAAGACTATTCCGGTTGAGGTTAAATATAAAAATAATATAAGGAAAAAAGATATAAAAGGGCTGCTGAAATTTATGGACGAATATAAACTAAAGGAGGGAATTGTTATTACTGATGATATGTTAAATGAAGAAACAATCGAAGGGAAGAAAATAAAATATGAGCCTTTGTGGAGATGGCTAGCAACATGATTAGCATACTGTTAATTGTGTGCATAATAATAGCTTTTTTTGCTACTTTCTTTGCTGCAAAATGGTGGATCAGAAGAGCAGAAAAAACAGGCTTGATTGGAGCTGATATGAATAAATTTGACAAAAGAAATGTTGCAGAGATCGGCGGATTGCCTGTTTTGATGGGTTTTCTGCTTGGCGTTTTTTTGTATCTGGGTTACAGGACTTTCATCAATAAAACAACAGAATTTAATCTGGAGATTTTAGGGGCTATAAGCACCATAACAATAATCGCAATTATTGGATTGATGGATGACATCCTTGGATGGAAGATTGGCTTAAAACAATGGCAAAAGCCACTTCTGACATTATGCGCAGCCTTGCCTATAATGATGATTAATGTCGGCAAGTCACAGATGATCTTGCCGTTAATAGGCCAGATTGATATAGGGATTATTTATCCGTTATTTTTTGTTCCAATATTCATTATGGTTTTTGCAAATGGCTTTAATATGCTTGCTGGGTATAATGGATTAGAATCAGGCCTTGGCATAATAATCTTAGGCGCCTTAGGCTATATCATCTGGATTGACCAGGGATTAGGCAAAGTAGCTATGATTGCAGCAGTTATGGTAGCATGCTTAGTGGCTTTTTTATTGTTCAATCTGTATCCGGCAAAAATCTTCCCAGGAGATACTTTGACTTATTGTGTCGGAGCTGTTATTGCAATTGTCGCCATCTTAGGAAATGCTGAGAAGGCTGCTTTGTTTTTATTGATCCCGTTTATATTTGAATTCTTCTTGAAGTTAAGAGGGAAATTTAAAAAAGAAAGCTTTGGAAAGCCAAACAAAGACAATAGTTTAGAAATGCCTTATAAAAAAATCTATAGCCTGACTCATTTCTTTATCTTGCTCTTGAAGATAATAAAGAAGAAAGTTTTTGAAAGAGATATAGTTTATAGTTTGTATGTATTTGAACTAATTTTTGTAGCGGTTGTATTGTATATTCTGTGAAACTCTCAACTTATTTTCCTCACACCCTTATTTCGTGCTTTCAACCCGTTGCCAGGTTTTTTTAAACTCTTCTTTCTTTAAGTTTATATCAACATAAATTAGTATCCACAGATAAAGTCTTGCAATGAACAATAGCAATGTCCAAATAAATTCTTTTATGTTTTTCGGGTATGTTAGTGCTTTATACCAACCAAAGATAATCTCGCGAGAAAAAGAACGCATTTTTTCAGTCTTGCCAAAAAACTGAGTTATTTGATTATACCCTCCTGCAGACCTCTTCTTCTGTTTAATCCAGTCTCTGAAGTTAGTAGGGTACTTTACATAGACCTCAGCTTTTGGCTCATAATCGATTTTATATCCTTTTTCCCAGATTAAATGCGAGATTACCGCGTCATCCGATAAGGAGTCTTTCGGAATCTCTTTTATGATGTTTCTTGTAGCATACAGGTAACCAGAGCAATCAATAAATTTATCTTTTCTTCTAATCCTAGTTTTATGTGCAGCTTCAGTCAATAAATGAGACCAATAACCAAGCATACTATTCCTTTCGCTTATTGAAACCGGCCTCCCAGTTACTGCGCCTATTTTTTTATTTTTAAAATGCTTTAACAATAAGCTTACAGAATCTTTAGAAACAAAAACATCACCATCGCTTAGAACCAAAATATCTCCTTTAGCTTTCTTAAGTGCAAGATTTAATGCACTGGGTTTCCCTCTTCCTAGGTCTTTTATATATTTTATTTTCTTATTCTTTTTTGAATATTGTTTTATCACATCAGCGGTTTCTTTGTCTGGGCACAGGGCTAACAATTCATAATCTTTTATCTTTTGATTTGTAAAGCTTTCAATGGCTTTTCCAATTGTTTTCGGCTCTTTATAGGTCGTTATGATTATTGAGAGCATATATCTTTATAAACAAGGGTGATTTAAATATATTTGGGTGGTTGATTGAAACAAAACAATTATCTGGTCTGTTTTAGTAGATATTATGTTAGGAAAACATACGAGATTCTAATTATTATAATTTCATACCTGATAAACCTCATTCTTTATACAAAAAAGATTGATGATCCATCTAAAATAAAAAAGATTTTGATAATAAAATTAGACCATATAGGAGACGTTATTTTAGCAACTCCAGTCATAACAAACGTTAAAAAATACTTTAAAAATGCTAAAATTGATATGTTAGTTAATTCTTTATGCGTTGATTTGGTTAATAAAAACCCTTATGTTGATAAAGTGATAGAATATGATTCCCTGTTTTTTAAAAGAAACAACCGATATAACATATTCAAAAACATTAAAACAATAAAGGGTTTATTTAAGGCAAAGTATGAACTTATTATCGATCTTAGAGGCAGTTTTGGAACTTTGATTTTGGCTTTGTTTAAGGGAGCTAAATATAGGGTCGATTTTGGAACTAATTCTATCAAAAATAGAAAAGTATTATTAAAAAAGCATAAGTTCGAAAGAAATCTTGAAATTATTAAAGAGTTAGGGGTGAATGGGGTTAATAAAAACCCACTTATCAATCTCACCCCAAGAGAGGGAACTTTTGTGATCAATTTTCTTAATAAGTGCAGTATTAAAACTCACGATTTGAAAATAACAATCAATCCGGGCGCTTCACGAATTTTTAAGGCATGGCCAAAAGATAATTATACGGAACTCATAAGGCTATTAACCAAAAAATTGAATGCAAAAATTATCTTAATTGGATCTAAAGACGAGCTTAATCTAGCAGAATCTATCCAAAGCGGAGTTGATTCAAATCTATGTATCGCCACGGGAAAAACCAATCTAAGGGAATTAACAGCTTTGATTAAGGGTTCTGACCTATATATTGGAAATGATTCTGCAACAGCACACATTGCGGCTGCAGTTGGAACCCCCCTAATAGCTTTATTTGGTCCAGAATCCCCCGATAGGTTTGGGCCATTAACAGATAAAAAGATAATTTTACAAAAAAAGGTTGAGTGTTCGCCTTGCGGCCAATATTATTGTAGTAGAAAGCCAAATTGTATGGAACTGATCAAAGTAGATAATGTTTTTAATGCAGTAACAAAATCTCTAAAAAAATGGAGAAACTAACAATAGCAATTGTCGTGCCTTATTTTTCAGGCTCAATCGGAAGCAATGAGTATGGATTAGCTCATTTTTTAGCTAAGAAGGGCCATAAGGTGATTATATTCTCTTCAAATTTAAAGAAAGGGAGGTTGAATGTTTTAGATAAAGAACAAAGAACAAGATCTAATTTTGATGTTGTATATTTGAATACATTCTCTGATTTATTTGGCTGGCCTATTGTTTTTGGCCTAGAAAAAGCTTTAAAAAAATATGATTTTGATATAATCCACGCTCAGGAAGACTACCAGCACATTTGCTACAAAGCATTAAAATACGCGTTGAAAAATAAGATCCCCTTTATTGTTTCTAATGAGAGATACTATGACCCCCCATTTCCAAAAAACATTCCTTATTTTTTTATTGATAATCTATATGCGAGATATGTCAGAAAAAAAGCAGACACTATAACTGTGCATGAAAGCGCAGCAAAAGGATATCTTATCAAAAAAGGAGTTAAAAAGGAAATAAAGGTTATTTCCGTTGGTGTAGACATTTCTATGTTTAAACCTGTGAAGAGCAATTACCTAAGAGAAAAACTAAAAATCAAAAAAAATAGGAAAATGGGGTTGTGTGTTGCAAGGCTAGTTCCTTACAAAAATCTAGAACGATTAATCCTATCTATGAAAAACGTGCCTTGCGAATTAGTTATCATTGGCAAAGGGCCATTAAAAAATAAATTATTGAATTTAATAAAGAACAATAACATTACTAATGTGCATTTGATTACTGACTTCATCGATCATTCTTTTATGCCTAAGGTGTATTCAAGTGCTGATTTTTATATCCAGCCAAGCATTGTTGAGCCGTTTGGGATTGCTGTTATTGAAGCTATGGCTTGCGGATTGCCCGTTATTGGAAGCAACGTTGGAGGTATAAGAGACACTATCCCAAGAAAGAGAGGGTATTACATGAATCCATTTGACACCAATAATATCAAAGAGAACATAATCAAAATGATAAGAGGAACAAAATTTTCGTCAAAACAAATTGTAAACCTAATCAGATCTTCCTATTATTGGAAAAGAATAGTGGAATCTTATACTTTAGAATATGAGAGATTATTAAAATGAAATTTAATAATTATAACGATTATTTTATAGTGTATAGAGACACCCCATTACGCTGGGATTTCTGGGTGAATATTCTGCAAACTTATAAAAAAAAAGGGAATCTGCTTGAAATCGGCTGTGCAGAAGGGCATTTTCTTAAGAGAGCAGATAAATTTTATAATGTTTTTGGGGTTGATAGGTCTGCTAAGACTATTAAAAAACTAAAAGCGACTGGACTCAAACAAGTTTACGTGATGGATGCTATAAATTTAAAAAAATTTAAGCAAAATTATTTTGATATTATTGTGCTATTTGATGTATTGGAGCATTTGAGAGAACCAGAAGAATGCCTTAAGGGGTGTTCTAGGATTATTGGGGGGGGAGGTATAATTGTGATAAGTGTTCCGAACACAAGTTCTATTTTGAGATTTTTAAAGAAGGATAATTGGTTTGGTTTCACAGACAAAACCCATTTATCTATACTGCCAAAAAAAGAGTGGATTGATTTATTAAAAAAATATGAATTTAGGATAACAAAACTTGCGAGCGATGGGTTTTGGGATATACCCTATTTTTCCTTTTTACCTAAATCAATTCAAAAAGCTTTTTTAATACCAGGATATGCCCAATATAAACTGAAGAGGTTAGTAATGCCCCCTATAGGTGAAAATTTGATAATAATAGGAGTTAAAGAATGAAAAATCTGATTTCTATAGTAACGCCGGCCCATAATGAGGAAAAAACAATACACCATCTGTTGAATAGCTTATTAAATCAAAATGGTGGCTATGAGGTTATAGTTGTAAATGACGGCTCAACTGACAATACAGCTAGAGTGGTCAGTGAGTTTTCAAAAAAATATAAATTTATTCGTTTAGTAAATTTTAATGAGGGACATGGGGTTTCCTTTGCAAGAAACCAGGGGGTTAAGCGGGCCAAGGGAAGATATATAATATTCTTAGATGCTGACCATGTTGTTTTGCCTGATTTTATAGAGAAAGTACAAATGTATATGCCCTTTGAGAGATTATCCCTGACTGTGTTGTCTTATAATCCTAAAACAATTTTTCAAAAAG
>CAZKBD010000030.1:0-9719 GCA_964550945.1 uncultured Methanosarcinales archaeon | reverse complement strand
ATAGAAATGAATTTAGCTTGGGTTATGATAAGAAGATATTTAATAAACATAAATTCAACGAACGACTTATGTTTTATGAAGATGAAGATTTAAATAAAAGGATGGATTTGGAAGGGATTAATAAGAGATATAGCAATATTATAATCTATCACATAGACACAGAGACGTTTTCTGATTTTGTCAGGCAAAGAAAATGGCAAGGAAGGTACTTTGTAAATACTATGTCTTACGCTAAGTTGAGATATTTTGCCCCATGCTTTTTCCCGCCTATAATGATTTATTTGTTTTTTAAATACTGGTTTACAATAAAAAATTTTAAATTGAGTTTTTTATGGGTCACTTTAGATCTTTTAGGCAGGTATATAAGTTTGTTTGAATTTATTAAAATGAAGTTAACCAAATGAGAACTAAAAAAGATTACAACCTGATCTATCAAAGGAGGGGCAATCTAAAAATTAATAGGGTATGGTTCCCTTTCAATAAGGACAGGTGGTTTAACAAAACGTTCGTGTTTAAGGATAAAACTGTGCTTGATTTTGGTTCTAATCTAGAGAGCAAAATCTATGAGAAATCTCTTAAGGAGAATGCAACCTACTATGGATTTGATATTGACAGACAAACAATTAAATGGCTGAAAAAACAAAAAATATTTTTTGATTTTTACAATGAATCTTCAATTAAATTTAATTTTATCATAGCAGATAATGTCTATGAACATCTGACTGAGAAAGAGAAAGAGTCCTTTCTTATAAGAGCTTACAATCTTTTGAAGAAAGGAGGAATTCTGATAATAATCTACCCTTATTTCTTCAATCTTAATGGCTTTGAGTACTTTAGAGACAGGACCCATCTACAGCCGCCGACAGGAAAAGATGAGGCGTTATTTACTCAGATGTTTGGGTTTAGAACAGAATGTTATTTAGTGGGTTTACCAAAAAACTGGGTAATAAATATTTTTAATCTTTTATTGAAGTTTGCTCCCCATGAGGTTGTGTACTTGGTGTGTAAAAAATGATTATGGGCAAAAAACAATTAGTGCAGCTATTAATCCTAGTCGGGAAAATTTTATTTACTAAAAAAAAATTCATAATCAACCCTAAAAAAATTAAAAAAATTTTGATTATTGTACCTTATGCCATAGGAGATGTGTTAATAACAACCCCTATGATTAAAGCGATTAAGAAAAATTTGCCTAAAACAAAAATTGTATGCCTATGTTCTGATTGGTCCAAAGATATAATTGTAAATAATAAATATGTTGATGATGTGATTATTGTCGATAATAATTTTTTTATTAAAAAAAAATGGGGTATGAAGTTTATAAAAAAACTAAAAAAAGAGAAATTTGATGCTTGTATAGTTTGTGAGATGTTTAGTCTACCAATATTCTCATTTTTATGCGGCATACCTATTAGAATTGGTTTTGATTTCAATGGGGAGGGATTTTCGCTTACTCATACGGTGCAATATACTCAAGATAAACATGTCCTAGACTACTTTCTGGATATGATTAAATTTTTAGGTATAAACGGCCATGACAAAAAAATGGTACTGGAGTTATCTAAAGAGGATATCAAATTTGCTGGCCAGCATTTTAAAAAAACAGGTTTTAGAAACAAATTGTTGATTGGTTTATGTCCAGGAGGGGGGATTAAACCCGGCTATCCAACAGAATCCAAACAGTGGCCCACACAATATTATGAAAAACTAGTAAAAAAATTAATATCAGACTACAATTGCAATATAATCCTAATAGGGGGGCAAGAAGACAATAAACAAGCTAAAATATTATCAAGATTAGATAAAAAAAGAATTTTAGATTTTACAGGAAAGACCACTATTAGACAAAGTGCTGCAGTGATTGGTAGATGTGATTTGTTCATAACTAATGATTCGGCTCCGATGCATATATCCTCTGCTATGGGTGTACCTACGGTTTCAATATTTGGACCTACAGATCCGATGAGATTGGCTCCGTTAAATAAAAACTCTATTGCAGTTTATTCAAAAATTAGATGCGCGCCTTGTTTTGGAACTGACAGATTTACAAAATGCAGGGACCATAATTGCATAACCTCAGTTAGAGTGGGCGAAGTGTTTAATGCCGTAATGAAACTTCATAGGCAGATTAGAAGAAAAGATTGACCTTACTTTTTTAGGATCGCCATTATGTTTCTTTTATCATGTATAATGTTAAGGAAATCTTGAACTTTAAACATAGCACTTTTAAGAATCTTAAAAACACGAGTAGATCCTGGTAAATACACCCATTGGTACTTAACAATAATGTTCTGTTCTTTGAATCCAGCTTCATAGGCGGCCCTAAAAAGTTTTTCTTTATTAAATGGATTTATGTGTGTTGGGTCCCAGTAAAAATGCCACTTTACATTTTGAATGTTAGGTGTATAAATTATTGCTATTCCTCCTGGTTTTAATATTCTATAAATTTCTCTAAAATGGAGTATGGTTTTATCTAGTGGCAAATGTTCCACCACATGACTCGTTAAAACACAATCAAAAACATTATTAGGAAACTTAATCCTATTGTTTATATTCATATACTTACAATTTAGCCCTCTTTTTTTTGATATCCCTAGAGCAGATTTGTCGATATCTACACCAATTATGTTTTTTGGATTTACTGCTAAGAAATTCCCCTTTGAGCAACCAATTTCTAATATTTTCGGATTTGCGTTTTTAGTTAGTCTTCTAAAAAGGTAATAGGTGTAATAGTCATAAAAAGTTGTACCATAGGTATACATCTTTTGGGTGTAATAACTCATATTAGCCTCTTTTTTATAACTTACTTAACCTTTTAAATATCTTTCTAAAAGAAAACCATCTTGGATAATGATAAGACTTATAAATAATTAGTCATAACACTATCTTGAATATAAAATGCCAAAAGGAAAAAAAGAAACATTTTTTGTATTCTTGATGATGCTTTCTTCAAAGGTGATTACCTATTTTTTATTACTTTTGTTAGGAAACTATTTTATTAAAGATTCATTTGGTAAAGCCTCATTTGTTTTATCAATGTATCTAATAGCAACCTATTTTTGTAATCTGGGGGGAGGCGAGATTTTTATATCATGGTTGGTAAGGAAAAAGGATGTACATTCTGTGTTCTATTTTTTGTTATCTTTGAATTTATTAGTAACCCTCTTAGGCATCATCTTGTCTATCAATCATTTATGGCTATTACCCTTGATATTAGCTATTCCTTTTAATTTTATAAATCTCGTTGGCCAGGTTATACTTAGATCGAAACATAAATACCACCTTGCGCAATTATTCATTTTATTGGGTTCTGTTGCAACTCTAGGTGGGGTGTTCATTTTTAGGGTGTTTGGTGAGTTAGGTATACTTCTTGGTTACTCTTTGGGTTATTTTGTTCCAGCGATTTTGGCTTTGGCAGTAACAAAAAAAGAGTTTATTGCTATAGCATCCAAAGTTCAATTGAAACTTCCTGAAATTATTAGTTACGTTAAAAAAGGATTTATTATCTCTTTGATATTTCTATCATTTTCCTTTCTCGGCTGGATCGACTCCATCATTTTAGGCATCATGTCCACTTTTGAAAATGTCGCCAAATACAACATTGCAGGCCCTATCTCTAACGTAATAACATTAATCCCCATCTCCCTTTCAATGTTTTTATTGACAAGAAGCGCAGAAGAAAAAATAAAGAAATATTCAGAAGGCATGTTCCACAGGACTTTGAGGCTCTCTTTTTCATTTTCATTGATATTCGCTATTTTGATCAATTCATTTTTGTTTCTGATAATCAGGATATTTTTTCCAAAATATGCAGGCATTGAGCCATTTGTTATGATACTCTCTATCGGAATATTGTTTTATGCTGTTTACAGTTTGATGTACACCTTTTTGGCTGGGAAATTAACTCCAGAAAAAGCATTCTGGCCAATCGTTCTAGCAGCTTTGTTAAACATTGTGCTGGATATCGCTTTAATCCCTAAATTCGGGCTTTATGGCATTACAGTTGCAACTATGGTAGCGCATATGCTGGCTTTTAGCTTATTGGCTTTTAAGATGGGATTATTAAAAAGATATTACCTAGTCTATTTCTTGGTATTAACAGTTCCTTTGAGCTTTTATCTTAAGTATTTTGGGGTATTAATTTTGATTTTTATCATTCCAATATTATTTTTTAGCAAGTTAATAGAAAAAGAGGATTTGATGGTTGTTTTTAAGACTGTTAAAGGCGTTTTTGGCAAGCAAGGTGGTTAAACACGTTTAACTAACACACCACATTTTTTTATTTATTAAACGCGTTTAACTAGAGAACAGAAAAGCTTATATAGTTAAATACGTTTAACATTCTTAAATGAAAGATGGACTAAGGCAGGGAGTAAAAGAATTTATAATAAGCGGAAGATTGGCTGAAAAAAGCGGTTTGCTTATTCCTGCATGCGACAGCTTTTTCAAGGCTTTAATACACTCTATCGATTTTTACCTGTATGAAAAAATAGGAAAAATCCCTGATTCGCATACAGATCGTTTCAGGATTCTAGAGAAAGAGAATAAGGAGCTATATGCCTTAGTGGATTCATTGTTCAATATCTACCGAAAGTCGTACAGGAGCTCTGTCACAAAAGAAGAGCTGAACACAATAAAACATGGGCTTAAACGAACACTCAACCTTACAGGGCTTGAAAAGGAATTTATTGGCCATCTACAAGAGCAATAAAGGGCAAATATTTGATATAATCCTCTTTGGCTCTGCGGTTAAGGCTAAAGAGTTTGTATCTGATATAGACATTGCAGTAGTATTCAGAACAGAAAAAGATGAATCGGTCTTAAATAAAATAAGATCGTTGGATAAGCTTATCCATGTTGACCATATCTTACTGAGTGAGCTGTATAGCGAGAGCTTATGGAGGACTATCATAAGGGAAGGCATTTCTGTAGTAAGTAATAAGAAAATAGCGGATGTATTTGGGCTGAAGTGCTTTGGCATTTTTACTTATAACCTTACAAAAGTCAAACGGAAATCGAGATTTAGCCAGGTTCTGATGGGGTATAAATCTGAATCAATCTTAAAGAAAACCGATGGAAAAATATTAAAACCGGGCGTTATTTTAATACCTATGGAAAAAGTTGAATTATTTAGGGCATTCCTAGAAACTTGGAATGTTGATTACACTTTAAAGATAATTTTTATGGAATAAAAAAGAGGTTAAATCTATGCTTGAACGAGTTGTTAGATATTTTATCTTAAGCTGGCTGATCTGTAATCTGATAGCCTTGCCAGCTGCTGCTGTTTATACTGAAGAGGTTAGCTATCTCTCTAAAGAGATTAAAAAAGAAAATAATGAGATTGGGGTGTTTGGAAAGGTAGCTCCAATATACAACAGCTATGCCCATAATAAGATTGACAAGATTAGCTTGTTTAATGGGGATAGCAGCAATAACATAGCTGATAATGAAAAAACAAGCAATATTCAAACAAGAAAACCGCTGCTCTTGATCTATATTGTTTGGTTTTTAATGCTTTTCTTATGCGCTTTATTGATCAAGCAAAAGAGATCGCAAATCACAATGTTCATTATCCTTGCCCTTGTTATTGCAATCGTATTCGGCTTCATTTTCTATGTCAAGTCATCACTATCCAAAAAGCAGGTTAAGGATGTAGACAAGATCTACAGCGATTTCCTGACAACATCTGGGATTAATAGCTATGTAAGAACTTGTTTAGAAACCGAAACAAAAAAAGCAGTATACCTTCTAGCTTTGCAGGGTGGAAGAATCTATGACTATCAGGCTGCTGGCGGTTATCATATTCCTGATGAAAATGCCACATTACCTTTTAATTACTCTCAATATTTAGGAGGAGATAATGAAATATATAATGTCTCCTATGGAATTAGGGCTCCTGTTTTAGGAGGAACCGAAGTACCTAATGTTCCAGATTATCCTTATCTAGGCAATTTAACAGAAAGGGGAAGCAATAGCCATCCTTTTGGGAATGGAGATGATAGCCCTTTTGAGGGGAAGGTTGCTGGCTCAAATCTTGTTCCTCTTTGCAGCGGGAAAAAAGGAGCGCCAAACTGGTATAACATTAGCGGCTTTGAGTTTAGTTGTGAAACTTATGATCTAACTGAAAAAGACACCATACAAAAATATCTTTCTCTATTCATTTCTGAAAGAATGAAAAATTGCGTGAATGTATCATCATTAAGCCAAACGTACGGCTATAATGCGAGTATAGGGAATATAACCTCTATGGTTTTATTCGGAAATGACGACACAATATCTGAGCTTATCTATCCAATCACGATAAGCATGGGCGGCCAGCCACCAAAAACTTTTTTTGAAAAGTATAGGGTAAATATAGGCATTAGATTTAAAAAAATTCATGAGCTGGCTTCTCATTTGATTGGATGTGATTCATTATCAGGAGCTAAATGCATAAACACCAACAATACCAAAGCTGATGCCGACAATATTTTTTTCAACATATCCAATGATGACCCTTTAGATTGCAGGTCTGATAATCCTAATGAAACAGTTCTTGAGCGGCCATGCAAATATCCTGGAATGGAAGTTAAAAAGGTTCCGCATCAATGCAAGGCAACAGGGCTTTGTTCTTATGATTGGCAAAATTATAGTGACATATTAATGATAAGAGATAATAATCAAGAGTTTTATTTGGACGACAAACCATTTGTTTTTTTGTTTGCCATTGAAAACAGGATTCCTGCTTTAGAGTATTTAAGCAACTTGGAGGGCATTCTTGGAGAAAATGTGACTATTGACCATAATTTAAATAGGTCTGACAGTAGCACACGGCCAAGCTACTGCAACTTTACAGTAAACTGCGAGATTCCATGGGGTTTGGATCCAGATGAGGATGAAGTTAAACATACATATGGTGGCTGGCTTCCTAATGGCAATTCTTCTTTTTGGGGGACATTTTTAATTCCAGCTGATTATACGCCTGCTTTAAATAAGGTGAACATATCAATAAAAGACGACGAATTTAAAGAAGATTATCAGATTATTGATGTGCTCATATCTTGCAACTATAAACAGCCCAACCCCGACTATTGCTGTGATCAATCCACAGCCCCATTAGGATATCACGATTGGAAAGCAGAAGGAGAAGGATGCAAAACTTGCTACACTTGTACTGATGATCATCGATGTATTTTTGATTCTGTCACTAAATATAACTGCAATGGCCTAAATGATGCTTGCAATAACTGTCCAAATGATTGGTGTTGCGAGAATGATGATACGGATCAGGATGGAATATGTAACTCTCAAGGCGATTGCAACTCTGGTGCTGATAATTTTTGCAGAGGAGGGGAGAGTTTAGTCTGCGATGACAACTGCCCTACAATAAATAACCCTAACCAAGCAGATTTTGACAGTGATAGGGTAGGCGATGCATGTGATTCAGATGATGATAATGATGGAGTAGATGATGCTTCAGATAACTGCCCTAAAGGTGATGGCGATAGTACATGGGAACCAGAATCCCCTCCAGGAGCGCAAAACCATGATCAGGACCCAGATCAAACAGATACTGATCTTGATGGTATAGGGAATATTTGCGATTCATAACCCTAAGATTATCTATACTTATACTATCTTATTAAATATGTAAACGTAATTATATGATTCTATTTTACTAAGTATGTACTAATAATCATTAATACTCTATAGTATTTACAAAATACTACTACTTATTTAATATGTAAAAATATTACTGTTTATACCTTAATATGATAGATGCTTATTATTATATCATATCTTATCTTATTTAACCATACCATTTAGTATACATTATTATCAATGATTATTTTGTAATAATCGAAAACAAAAACTTTAAATACTACTTATTTCATAGTATCGAATAACACTTTATAGTCGAGTGTATTTCAAAATACTCGGGGGTAAGCAAAGACTGAGAAGGGGATTGAGAAGTCAGGAATCTAAAAAATTTCTGATTAAGACCAAAAACACAAAAAGTTTTTGGCAAAAAAGAGGATTAGCAAGTGAAAGAAAGAATAACAATTACCCTTGATAAAGACCTTCTGAATTGGTTAGATAAAAAAATCGATGAAAAGATTTTTGCAAATAGAAGCCATGGCTTAGAATTCTTGATGAAAAGGAAACTGGAGGAAGAAAAGAATGAATAGGGCAAGCTCTAGGAGCTTGAATAAGTTTTTGATATTTTGGATAATTATGAATATCATATTATGGCCTGCTGCTTATGCTCAGGAAGATAATCCTATTTCATCACAAGTTGTATCTAATTATCTAACTGAAAACAGAGAGTTCGGAAGAATTGTTCCGATTAGTTACGAGTTGAAAGAAAAAGCAGAAAAGGTTGATTTACTTGCAACGCCCTCAGGCGAAGGTTGTTGTCTGCTTCCTGGTTTTGGATGTTATGGTTGGAATGAATCAGAATGTTTAGGTGCAGAAGGTACCTATAACCAAGGTTATACAGTAAGCCAGGGCAATAATCCTTGTTATAACCAATCCTCAGGCGAACCAATACAAACCGCTCCTTTCATTGATTCATGTACAAAAATAAATTGTTGTGCTCCTGTAAGTTCAGCTATTGAAGCTACAGCCTGTAATGATCCAAGACCAAATGTTAATGAATGCCAATCACCTGTGTGCGATATGGACTGCGGAGCAAATAGTGTAAGCTGTTATTGTGGAGACGGTCAAATTAATGCAGCCGACTATTGCTGCTGGAACATTTATAATACTGCAAATTATACCAGCCAAAGCCAATGTTTAGTAGAATGTCAGCCCCCATTGCATAACTGCACATTAAATGATACGATAACTCAAGCATGCATTTGTCAAGGTCAAGAGCATTCTTCGGGTTTCTGTTGTAGTGATAATACTTATGATACAGATCCTATTGGTTCTACTTGTACTCCTGTTTCTGATTGCTCAGCTGGGGTTATACAAACTCCCTGTATTTGTGATGGGCAAGTCAGAGCAGCTGGCTCAGGCTGGTGCTGCGTTGATGGAGCATTTGAACCAGAAGCAACTGATGACAGCAGTTGTCCAGCCCCAAATAGATGCACTTCACCTTATGATTGTATTCCTGATAGAGGAATTCTAGCTTGTAACACTCCTTATCCAACCTATGATTCTGATTGTCAAGAGGCTTATGGTCCAAATTCAATATGTTGTCAAGATATAGACCCAAACGGACCAATACAAGACTGCTGTAACTCCCAAGATGAATGCCCAGATAACTCCTATTACATTTATCCTGGCTGCGATGGTTTCCCATGTTATCAAAACTGCAATGAAAACTTCTGCAATGCAGGAGAAATCACTGAAAGCAATAATGACGCTTTTGTTGGATTGGGATATTGTTATTGCCCTCATGATTATACTACAGATACTAACAGAAGAAACCTGACTACAGATACTGGCTATTGCTGCTATGATGGAGCCACAACAAGATATTCAACAACAGTCTGTGAAGAACCAGGAGGCGCTAAAATAACCGGTTACGTATATAATCAGACCACCAGCAACAAAGTGAGTGGCGCTAGAGTCCTAATCACTAATGGCCTTTGGTCGCAAGAAGCAATAGCTATAACAGACTTAAATGGTAATTATGAGATAAGATACGTTCCAAATGGCACTTTTAATTTTGTTGTGATATCTCCCGGGTTCTATCCAGTTCCAGATCCTTCAACTATTACTATCACTGAACA
>CAZKBD010000029.1:0-18742 GCA_964550945.1 uncultured Methanosarcinales archaeon | reverse complement strand
CAATTAAGCTGAATACATTGATGATTTTCGCAATACTCCGCTTTTCCACACGAATCAGGATCACAACAGTCATAATCCATGCATTTATGTGAAGATATATACTGGCATTCTCCATCTCCGCATTCTAGAGGTACGCATTTACTGTTTTTGCATAACTCATTATAGCTGCAATGATTATCTGTATTGCATTCTAAAACGTTTATACTGTAATTCTTATTATCACAATTCCTTAATGTATAAATGCCTTGCCTTATTAGTATATTATTATCCAATACTGTATTTGAATAACAAAAGCGATAGGCTAATGAGTTATATATATTTGGTTTTGGCAGTCTGGTGTTGATTATCCTATTTATTTTGCTATTAGGGTCAATGGTGATCAAACCTTTATTCTCTGACCTGTAAGGATCATACGTTATGTTGTAATAAGCTATTACAGTGCTATTAACGCTGTCGATTAGTTCTATACTAGTGATTTCTATCTTTTTTTGGCCATAATTAAACAGGGATATGGTCCACTGGATAGGTTCACCTTTTATACAAATATCTTGTTCGCAGCCATACTCAATATCATAGCTAATGGCATGGACAAATATAATGTGGATTATAAATATCGCTATACCAATCAAAATCAGTACGCCTCTTTTTGCTATATTATTTTTATTCATATTCAATTCAAAATCGCTGTAAAGGTTATAGTTCCGTTACATGAGCTTTTAACACTATAGGGAATTCTCATTTTCCAATATGTATAATTCTTATCATTTTTATATGTTGCGTCATCTGTGCGTTGCGCTAGCGTGAAATTGCCAATAAATGCTGATGTATTTGTAAGTTCGTTCATTTCATCAAAGTTTTTATTGTAATCTATAGAGTATCTTTCATGCCCTATTGAGATGTTCCCAATAACACAATCCATGGACAGGTTATCGCCTTCAGCTGCGCCATATCCGCTTAATGTTACATTTATTGGCACATTCCCATAATTTGTCAGAGTCACATTGGAATCATTTATTGATGTGTTTCCTGGGTCTAAGACGCCGTAATCAATAATCATAGGTGAAATATCAATTGCTAACATATCATTTATTATTGTTTCTAATTTATTTGAGCCTGAAGCATTGTTAAGGTCTTTTGCAGTCATATTGCAATACCAGCTTCCATTATTTGCATAGTAGGATATTGCAAAGCTGCAGCTATAGTTTGCCGCGAATGCGCCTTGGCTTATGTTCATGCAGCTGTTATTAGAATAGTGGTAATTGTTATCGTCTTCGGTAGTAGATTCATACGAAGAAAAGTAAAATGTTGAGTTAACTTCCTGTAGATCAGACAAATTGTCTTCATCAGTCACAGTAGCATTGCAAAAAACTAGTTTTATAGAGCCTGCTGTAAGGTCTATTGGGTCTTCAATAGCCATATTAGTTATATCAGGTAAAGCGTTAGGAGTTATAAATAGATTATGCGCATTTGAATACCCTAAGTTATGGATTGAGCTGTTATCAAAGCACCGCACGCTCCAATTATAATCTCCAATAGGTAAAATCACGCTAAAATTCTGAGAAATGTTTCTTTCTACAGTGGAGTTTGTCTTGTTTATAGTTCCATTTATCATCAATGAGCAGTTTAATATTGTAGAAAAATCAGAGATATTGTATTTGAAGATTATTGGGTCATTTGTTGCTCTTGACATGGAATTATTTGCTGGGGATTCTAAAATAATAAATGGGGGAGCATAATCCCTGATAGTGATATTATACGCAGTATATCTATTAAGGCCATCAAGGTTTATTCCATCACTGTCACAGCTTGAATTTACAGTTATATTAACAGAGCCTTCAGCCATTGCCGTAATATTCCATGTTGTTGTTTTGGATGAGCCAAGGCTTATACCAGCCAGATCATGTATCATAGTTTCGCCAGTTGCAAGGACTAGTATGTTGTTGCTGAAAATGATTTCAGCTGAACAGCCTATTGCATCTTGGCCGCCAATTGCAGCAATGACTGCAGTTACATTGAAGTATGTGCTTGCATTTCTTATGCTATTGTTAGAGGGCAATATTATTGTTGTGTTAGTTTCCGCAGCTCTAGTCGTATTTAAGGCTATATTAGCGTAAGTTGTGCCATTAGCCAAGGTTGTGATATTTTGGCCATAATGTGTATTGTTCCAGGCAGTTATAATTATTGTGTCATTATCAGTTCCATTAACAGTTGCAGCATACCATCCCTGCTCAAAAGGAGGGCTATAAACCTGAGTGGTAATGTAATCACTTGAATTAGATTCATTAATAGCAACTTTAACGCCATTTGGCACGCCTGTAACGCCATCCAAATGGAATACTCTGCCTCTTACATTATGAGGCGCTGGTGGAGCCGTAACACTATAAGAGATTATAAAAAAGAGAAACATGCAAATGGCAAGCATTAAGCTCTTCTTTCTCATTTAACTGCCTCTTTTTTATCAATCAGCATATCCAGCGCTTTTAATTTCATATAATCAGAAACTGAAAGGTCTGCTTTTTTGGCTCTTTTTTGTATTTCTTTTTTGCACTCCAGAGAGAGATAAACATCAATCTTTTCCTTGCCATCCTTTAACATGCAAATAACATGTAATATACATGTATTTAAAGCTTTCGCTTATATTGGTAGTTTGAAGTTGCATAGAAAAATCATCGCCTTGCCAACAAGATTATTCCACAAGTTTCTCAACCAGCTCAACAAACATTGCATTGCTCCACGCTTGATTAACGCAGCCTTCGCTTTTTTGTTCTGCTGCAGAGCTTAGCTCAGCATGGCAGCCAATTGCCCCAGAATATAAAATTTCTTCTTTTGAGCTTGCTAAGATTTTGTTGATATAGTCTTGGAACTGTTCTTTGTTCATATCGCTCATAACAAGAGCAGCTAGGTTATTAATCCAATACCAGGAATCGCCATTGTGGTAGCTCTTAGAATCCTCGCCTGTATTCCACTTGCAGAAGCATGGATTTTTTTTATCTATTGTTGAAACGCCTCCCCAATCTAGCCATAGGGCTTTTAGAGTCTCCTCAAAACATCTAGTCCATTCTTCCTTATTTAATAGTTCAGGGTAGATATAAGCTGCAATAAACAGATTAGGCCTGATAGTCCAATCCCCTAGACCATCCGCTAATACAGCCCCATTCCAAAAATCTCTTTTCAACTTTTGCCGTAATCTTTCCTCAACAACTTTGTATTTGGCATCTTTTGTCAGTTTAAACGAAATATGTAATATATTCAGAAAAAGAGCTTGTATCTCTATTCTTATACCTGCTCTGTCAATTGAATCCATCCATGTCTCTTTGGAGTTATTAGCAACAAAATCATCATGCGAGTGGCGTATTAATCTTTCAACAGAATACTCCAATGAATTTGTCAAAAACTCCTCCTCATCTCTGCTTAAATGGCTCGGAACGGCTGAATTTTGTGGCAGCATTAAACAATCATCTATGCGTTTAAAAAGCCAGCCAATCCCATCCGCATTATCTTTATTGTCAATATTCGGAATTTTGCCCCGATTATTTATGCTATTCAAATGCTTTAATAGTATGGCTTTTTTTGTGCCTATATCAATAATGGAATTTAAAGATATTAACTCGTCCCTAGACCAAAATTGAAAAAACCAAGGCAGCCCAGCATAGACTCCAGCCTCGCTGGCAGATTCCACCTGTAAAGCGTCGAGTGAGTTTAATGCGCATAAATAAGCAAATTTCAATTCATGGTCTTTGATTTTCGTGATTATGCTTTTTTTCTTATTCAGAATATTCTTTAAAAAATGTATCTTTTGCCGTATTTTTAGTTTTTTTACGTTATTAAAAATATAAGTAGCTTCCCTGATTGCTTTCTTCTTTTCTTCGGAAACAGAAAAGACAACCATTCTTCCTGTCAAGGCTAAAGCATGAAAAACAAATCTATTAGATGGCGCGGAGTTTCGCTCTCGGTCAATTGTATAGTCTCTTTCTTCCCAATTAGCTGCTTTTTTGCAGGCTGATTTATCGGGCTTAATAGCAATAAAAAGTGAATACTCAGTTATGCCGTCGCTTCTGTCCTCCTTAGCATCTGTTTTTTTGGTGAATTTTATTATAATGCATTCATGTTCTTCAGAAATTTCATAAAGCCTTCCAAATTCCCTGTTGTCATAAGATTCTTTAACATCAAAAATCACGTCTATCATAGAGCTTTTGTTCAGCTCATAAACCAAAGAATTAAAATTGTACGGCATAAAGAAAGTCTCATTGATGCCTTGTCTTTTTCTCTCAAAATAATAAAAATTGTTTTTCAGGGACTTTAGCTCTGAAGGCTCGCTAATCCTGATATTTTCAATTATTTTATACATCTTATTGCCCATATTAATAAAGAATCCCTCATACCTGCTTTTTGGAAAATCTGACAGCAGCAAATAACCGCCAATTTTATTAGTTAACATTATGCTGCATTCTTTGGTTGTATTCTTTACAATGCTTTCACTATTCACAGAGTGAATGACTCTCATGGCTCTCCCCTATAAAATTTAGCTGCATCTTCTGGGGATATAGAGTTGATAATTGATTCAGAACCCAGCTCAAAACCAGCCCAGGTTGCCATCCTTGGAGTTACCTCAATATGAAAATGCAGGTCTTCATTTTTTGGAGAATAATGAAGATAATAATTATAAGCAGCATCTATTTGTTTTAGCTTATCTACTATCTTTTTTAATATATCAGCGCAGTCAGCGAATTCTCCTCTATTCATATCATTCATTGCCCTTACATGCCTCTTTGGAAACACCCATATCTCATAATTGAATCTTGAAGCATAGGGTGTAAATGCTACAAAACTATTATTTTCAAAACACCTCCGATAGCTTTGTTTTTCAACGTTAATAATCTCGCAATAGGGGCAGGTGCCATAATTCTTAGCAGCCAATGCCTCTTCTTGTATTAAAGTAGGAACCATATTTAGGGCAGCAATCTGAGTATGGCTATGGATCAATGATGTTCCAGCTTCATTGCCATGATTTTTAAAAACCAAAACATATTTTATCTCCGGAATCTTGCTTAGCTCTTGTATTCTTTGATTATAGACCTCTAAAATCTCGCAGATGTCCTCATTTGATAGGTTCCAAAGTTGTTTATTATGATCAGGAGTTTCTGCTATAACCTCATGTTTTCCATAAGAATCTGAAAAAGTGAAGTATTTATTATCAGTTCTTATTGCTGGATTGCCTTCCAAAGCAACAGCTGGAAACTTATTTGGAAACCAGCGGATTTTCCATTTTTCTTTCCCAACTCTGCCAATCTCAGGAGGCGTAAGATTTTCGTTGCCTGGACAAAAATAACACAGATTGTCTTTGTGTTTTGCAATATGCTTCTTAAATTCTCTTGGCCTTATCTTTCTTTCTGAGGCTAGAAAAACCCACCTGTTTAGAATATAGTCTTTCCTCAGTTCCATTCTTTGAGAAAAGCCAAGTAATAATATAAACCTTTCATACTACTTTATAGTCGGTTCAGAGAAAATGGGCTCAAATCAAGAAGGTCTGATTATCTTAGGTAGATGATAGTACCATTATACTGATAGGTTACAACCAAAAACAATAATATTTATATACCTCTTATCCCAAAGTGAAAGTTTATATGGAAAAAGAAGGTGACTTTTGGATAGTTCTAGATAGTTCTAAAGATGCTGTTATCATTACCGACCTAAAACTGCCTATGAAGATCAGTTTCTGGAACAAGAAAGCAGAAGAGCTTTTAGGCTACAAAAGGATTGATGTTTTAGGTAGAAAAAATCCTGCGATTCCAGAAGAATACCAACCAGAGTTAGGGCTAATCATGAAAGAGATTCTTAAAGGCAATGAAGTTAGCTACAAATCCAAAAGGTTAACCAAAGAAGGGAAGATGATTGATGTCTTAGTAAAGGCTCACCCCTTTAAGAGAGAGGATATTATCTCAGGCATTATAACTGAAATAAGGCCTTTAGCTGAAATTAAAAGCGCTAAAAACATCATCACTCATATCAGAAAAAAGCAGCAGATTAAAAAAAGAAGTTTTATCCAGATAAGGAAAAGGATTTTATCAGAACTTCTAGAAGGGGAGCGTACTATTAATGAGCTTTCTATCAGAACAAATACTAATTGGAGAACAGTAGAAAGCCATCTGGTTTATCTTGTTGGCCGCGGCCTTATTAAAGAGGTCTTTAGCTCAGAATATGTTCGTATCTTCAGGATTACAGAATTAGGTAAACTGCATAGTTCAGGCAATGATAATCTAAGAATAAATAGCCAGAATAGGTTAAACAAACAAATTGTGGGAATCTAAAAATGAAAGTATTGATGTTTGGCTGGGAGTTTCCTCCTTTAAATAGCGGTGGGCTAGGCACAGCATGCTATGGCCTAACCAAAGGCCTAAGTAATAATGGTGTAGAGGTTACTTTTGTGCTGCCTAAAGCAGCTGATGTAAAGGCAAATTTTTTAAAAATCATCTCTGCTGATTCCAAATTGAGTATTAAATCTGTAGATTCGCCAATATGTGCGTATATGACCTCTGAAAGTTATAGTCTTATAATGAAAAAAAATCCTAATATAAGCAAGCTTTATGGAAAAGACCTATTTAAAGAAGTTTATAGATATTCTATTCAAGCCAGGAAAATAGCTAAAGATGAGCCGCATGATGTTATACACGCCCATGATTGGATGACCTACCAGGCAGGCATACAAGCAAAAAAAGTGTCTGGTAAGCCATTAGTGGTTCATGTGCATGCAACAGAATTTGACAGGACTGGAGGGAATGGCATCAACCATATGGTCTATAACTTAGAAAGGGAAGGGATGTACGCTGCTGATTCGATAATAGCAGTAAGCAATTTCACAAAAAACAAGATAATTGAGCATTATGGGGTTGATCCAGATAAGATCCACGTTGTTCATAACGCAGTTGAATTTAGCGGCAATAATAATCTCAGAGAAGAATTTGGCATAAAAAAGAAGAACAAGGTGGTTTTATTTTTAGGCAGAATAACCCTGCAAAAAGGGCCAGATTACTTTATTTATGCTGCTAAGAGGGCTTTAGGCATCATGCCAAATATCAAGTTTGTTATTGTGGGAACTGGTGATATGGAATATCACATTATGGAAAAAGCCGCTGAATTAGGCATTGCTGATAAGGTTTTGTTTGCAGGTTTTTTGAAAGGAGATGAAGTTGATAAAGCATACAGGATGGCTGATTTATATGTTATGCCATCTGTAAGCGAGCCATTTGGATTAACTCCATTGGAAGCAATGAAGAATAACACCCCTGTGATAATATCCAAGCAGAGCGGGGTTTCTGAAGTTATAAATCATTGCCTAAAAGTGGATTTTTGGGATATTGATATGATGGTTAATCAGATGGTTAATGTGTTAAAATACCAAGAGCTTAGTGACGAGCTAAAACAAAATGGATTAGTGGACATACAAAAGCTCAGCTGGGACAACAGCGCAAGAAAGTGTGTTGCAATTTACAATCAGGTATTAAATAAAGGTTGTGTTTAAAACAAGAGGGGTGGAAGGATAAATAAGATTATCAACAGTAAATCAATCAATAAAAAATGATGATTTATAATAAAAAATCAGGAGGTATTCAGAAATAATGGTCAGCGTTTGTTTTTATTTTCAAGTGCACCAGCCGTATAGGCTGAGGAATTACAGCATATTTGATATTGGCAAGAATAACAATTACTACAATGAAGAAAAAAATAAGAGTGTGCTGCAGAAAGTTGTAAATAAATGCTACCTGCCAACTAACAAGCTGATGCTGTCCCTGTTAAAAGAGCATCCAGAGTTCAGAATAAGTTATTCGTTTTCAGGAGTATTTTTAGAGCAGCTTGAGCAACAGTATCCTGAGGTTGTTAACACATTTCGTGAGCTTGTTGATACTGGAAGAGTTGAAATTTTGAATGAAACATACCACCACAGCCTTGCTTTTATCTACTCAAAAGAAGAGTTCAAAGAGCAGATTGATTTGCATAAAAAGAAGATTAATGAGCTGTTTAACTACAAACCAAGCGTTTTCAGGAATACGGAGCTTATCTACAACAATGAATTAGCTAATTTCATTGAAAATCTGGGATTTAAAGGTATTTTAGCAGAGGGCGCAGACCACGTGCTTGGCTGGAGAAGCCCTAATTTTTTATATAGGCCTAAAACAACTAAAGATATCAAGCTGCTGCTAAAAAACTACCGCTTATCCGATGACATAGCATTCAGATTTTCAAATAAAAGCTGGGAAGAATGGCCATTAAATGCTCCAAAATTTGCCAAATGGGTAAATGCTGCCAATGGAAACGGCAATTGCGTCAACCTTTTTATGGACTATGAAACTTTTGGCGAGCATCAGTGGGCTGACACAGGAATATTCAATTTTATGAAAGCTTTGCCAGGAGAAATTTTAAAGCATCATGATAATAATTTTATGACGCCTTCTGAGTTGATTAAGGCTTATGAGCCTGTAGCAGAGCTTGACATCCACAATATTATTTCCTGGGCAGATATCGAAAGAGACTTAAGCGCCTGGATAGGCAATAAGATACAGCAAACCTCTATCCAGAAGATTTACGCGCTGGAAAAGAGCATAAAAGAAAAGAATAATAAAAAGCTAATCGAAGACTGGAGGAAACTGCAGAACAGCGACAACTTTTACTATATGTGCACCAAGTGGTTTAATGACGGCGATGTCCACAAATATTTTAACCCATATGAGAGCCCATATGATGCTTTTATAGCATTCATGAATATAATAAATGATATCGAACTAAGGTTACAGGAGGTGACTAAATGAAAAAAAAAGAAGATATAATTCAAGAAGCGCAAGAAGAAGAGCAGTTTGTAGTTGCAGATGGGAGAAAGTTGGGCAGTATAGCTGATTTAGCTTATGCTTTGGACGATATGCCCAATGATATTTTTAACCATCATGTAAATGAGGAGAAGAATGACTTCAGCAACTGGGTAAGAGACATCTTCAACGAAAATAAGCTAGCAGAGGATATCGCAAAAAAGAAAAGCCAGATGGAGATCCAACTGTCTGTAATGAAGCATGTATTAAATAAATTCATGGAATAAAAAGAGGTGATAAATTTGGCAAAAGAGATGAGTCAGGAAGAAGCCGGAAATTATCTAAGAGATGTTAACCCAGAAGTGGTTTTTTGGGCAAGCAACGGTTCTGTTATAAAAAATTTAGGAGAACTGCCTGAAGTGATTAAATCATTGTCTGATGAGCAGTTCACTCATCATGTAAATGAAGAGAAGAATGACTTCAGGAATTGGATTGTTAACATAGTTGGCGATAAAGAATTGGCTAAGGCCATTGCAAAATTAAAGACAAAAAGCTCGATGATAAAAAAGATAAGCACAAGAATCCGCACTTTGAAGAGAACAGCAGGTTAGGAGTATGGTTGATGGATTCCTAGAAGATACAAATCCAGAGCATGCTTTCTAGGCTTGTATAGTCCATGTGGGGCGTATTTGCAATATTTTACTTATTTTTCACTTATTGCGTTATTTTCTATGGCGTTTTTTAAGATAAGCTAATGAAGTTAAGATCAAAAATAAGGTTACAAAGATAAAAACAATCGGCAATGATGTTTTACTTAATAATCCCGTTTTACTGGCTGTAACAAATCCACTAGTCCACGGACTGTTATCATTCAAAAAGAGGTCTAAGTTATAATTATCTCCCTCTAACTCTACAGTAATCTTTTTGCTGATTGACCCTATAACCTCAATATCAATCAGATCTCCTAAGCTCCCTTTTATTATGGTGTAATATCCTCCTGAATTAGATGCAAATCCGGTTTTTCCCCTTATTGATTGGCCGGTTTTCCTGTTGGTGATTATAATCTCTGTACCCATATCAGCTTGATGTTTTCTATCCACGTATATTACTCCTGATAGTATATATTCTTCAGTAGGTCCTGTAGGTGATATTTTAAGAGGCAGTTTAGAATCCTTTAATGATATGGCTAAATATTCTGATTTAGAGATTTCTGCTTCAAAATGCTCGTATCCTTCTGAACTTTTGATGTGCTTTGTAGGCAACCCCCTCCATACTCCACCATAATAACCTATCAAAGCCACATCCTCAATATTTGCATCATTGCTCGCTAACCATCCCTTATCAACTTTAAAGCTTAGGATGGCGTTTTTAAAGTCAGCTTTCATTTCAATATACTTGTAGATAAGTTTAGTGGGGCTTATTATGCCATAAGGCTTTGCGACAAGCTCATTAACTCCAACCTCATAGTTGCCCTCGATTAGCCCATTCAAGACAACCTTCTCAACTGAAGATTTTTCAATAAGGAATTCTACTGGTGATGAAACAGCTGTGCTTAATGTGCTAAGAGCTGCCTTATCCTGAACAGTTATATTAAAAACTTGCATATCTGTTAGGTTGGAATCGCTTACTTCAACAACGATTGTATTAATCCCTAGGTTTCTCTTTTTTGGAGTCCAAGTTATAATTCCAGTTGTACCATAAATCTTCATCCCAAGCGGATACTTAATTAGCCTATACCTTAGTGTATCATTTTCAGGGTCAACAGCATCTACATCGTATTTGTATTGTCTGCCGACATAAGCGTAAGGTATAGGTTCAGATATAATAGAAGGCGGATAATTTGGCCAGCTCATATTTAACAATAAATCCACACCATGCATCACTCCATTCAAGGTTAGATTGATAGCGCTCTCATGATACTGGTTCCAAACCTTAACTAAAATTATATCCCCATTGCTGCCATCCATTGAAACAGAGTAATAGCCATTACTTCTAGTCCTGCCTTGGATATATTCTCCTGTAGTTGTATCATTGACGCTGAAATATGCATTTCCAGCAGGGGTTATCCCATCAAGATCATAAACATGGCCGTCAATCCCATGGGGAACAGGAATAGCAAAAATAATAGGCACAACTAATACAACTAATAATGTCGCTAACAAACAGGTAAAAAGTGTTTTTTTCATTTTATCTCTTCGGATCATGCTCCCATGTTGCTGCTGCATTAACATCAAAATAATATCCCTTTGTTGGGTCAATAGCTAAAAAGTCCTGGTTGTTCCATGACGGCCACCATCCCCAATCATCATAATGGGTAGTTACCTCAAAAGTATCTGTTATTGCATTATACCTGTCAATTGCATCTACAGAGTTTGATGGGTTGACTGTGATGGGATAAGGATCGCTATAGCTTGTTGGAAGAGTAGAGCTATTTGCAGAATACCATCCCATAAGGTTCCATCCGCTTTCAAGGGCTAGAGTTGTATTTGCAGAAGGGATCTCTCCTATAACAGTGATATTACAGGTAGTGTTAACTTCAAACCAATATCCTCTACTTGGTTCTATATAACTGAAGTTTTCGTCATCTTGGCCAGGAGTCCAATTTCCATTGATATAATCTACTCTAAACCAATTTGAGTTATTATAGCTCCATAGGGATTTAATGCAATTTGATGGATTTACTGTGAAATCAAAGCCATCATTTGTTCCATTGTATAATTCCCATTTAAACAATCTAAGCGGAATGCTAATTAGATTCCAATCAGAGCCGGATACTGAATTGTTGACTAACTCAAACTCGTATTTACCTACAGGTACATCACTGGAGATATTAGCCGATCCTTTTATAGTAGTTATCTTGTAAAATCTGGTTCTGGATTGATTTGCACTATTATCTGTCCAGTTTGAATCCGTGCTTGTTCCATTAATTGTAAATTGGCTGCTTGAATAATCGTCAGTTACAAGTATTGCATATGAAGCAGCATATGCCTTATCAGACCAGTTCAATATTATGCTCATATTATCTACATCCAATATTGCTGTAATATTAGTGGGGCCATCAATTACTGTAAATGGGTAAGTCAAGCTTGCGTTTACATTATTGTAATCATCCCAGCAGGTTACATTCCACAAATGTGTGCCTTCTAAGAAATTTCCAATAGTATGATTAGAGTATGAACCGTTTGTCACATTAATGGATGATATATTGACTAATCCATCTATTGTCAGGTTGCAGGTTAAGTTTATATCAACATTATCCGTAACTGAAAAATTAAAGCCCAGTATCCTATCTGTGGTGTTGTAATCATTGGCAGGATTCAATAGCGCAATTGCTGGTGGAGTCTTATCTGTTACATTAAACCTTAGTTCATCAAAATTCGCTTTTCTATTATTGCTAATCGCTGAGCCATTTGGAGCCAGCCTAACCCTCAAATACCCATAACCATCCTGGAGGTGCGCAACGTCAGTGATGTTGATATGTATCCATGTATTTGCATCGCCATCTGTTATCGTGTAGTTTGCGTATTGTGCGCTATTGACTGTTGCATTATCAGTATTGTACGCAAATACAAACACTGGATAAGGCGTATAGTCTATGCTATCAACCCTCAAATCCAAGAATATATCATCAAACATAGACACCTCAGTAAGGTTGATTATATTGAATACCTGGACATCATCACTAACCTTAACAGTAATAAAGTCTTGTGTAGCGACATTATTATCTGTAAGTGCCAGAGTTACATCAGTGTAGCTTGTGCCAGCCTCGCTTGCAGCCATATTGTTTAATGTGCTGGTCCTCCTTATTAATCCAGGAGTGATAAGCCCTGCCCCTGGATCCAATCCCTTAATCTGGCCGCTGCTTAAGCTGCCCAAGTCAAATGTCAGGTTGACTGTAAACTCCTCACCCCCAGCCTTAAATGAAAAATTATTCAGCATCGCCTTAACATCATTTATAGTCATGTTCCATTCCCAGTAAATCCTACCTTCTATATCTGTATCTGGATCTGTAAATCTAATATATGGGCTGTTAAAGTTGCTTTGGTTATAAGCCAATGATGACAAGCTCATTGTATGATTTTCTTCGTAATTTGAGCTGTTTGTTAATTTTAATGTGTCATTGTCTCCATCATTGTTTATATCAAAATCCTTGATAACCCATCTCAGTTTTATATTAGCCAGGTTATTGCTGTCAAGATTTTGTACAGTAAAAGTTATGTTATCTAGATTAGAATTAGCATGTGCTCGTTTTGTGTAGTTGATCCTTAAACTCTGATCAGGGGTTCTTCCAATAAACTGGATATATGTAGAGTTATCAGCATCTATACCTGTTTTCTGTATATCCCAGGTTATGTTATTAAAGTCATAAGTTATTGTATCATTTACAATTATATCCCATTTATTTTTAAACCATGCTTGATTAGTTCCAGAAGAGTTCAGATTGATTAATTCCTCTGTCTGATTAAACCACCAATCAACTTCAGTTTCAGTGGAGATGTGGAAGTAATCAATATCATTTATAGTGGTTTTTTCACCATAAAGTTTATCAGTCAGATTAGTTAAATAAGGGGTTATCTCAACAGGCGCTAAAGAGAAATTGCGGTAATCTCCTTCAGTGCAGTTTGTGGTCAGATTGATTATATACTTTCCAACCGTTGTTCCATTTAATTGCCATGCTATTTGAGCGCTTGAAGTCCCGTTAAAAACATTTCCAATATTCTGCCTGTTAGCCCCGATTAAACTTAAGCCAGAACCATAAGTTATGTTGATATTGCACTCGTCAATAGATCCATTAACTGATTTTACTGTAGCATTAATAAAGAAAGACCTGTTTAGATATCTGTTTATTTCGTATACAGGATAACCAATACTGATATTAGCTATAGAGCGAACAACACTGAAATTATAATAATCGCTATTATTGCTGTTGCCTTGCGTGTCATTTGCAAAGAACCTATAGGAAATAAATTCTCCGCCTGTCAGATTTCCTTCAAAGATTGTAAAGTTGTATCTGTTAGTCGAATTATCAGCCACAGTAACATTTATTAAGCTGCCGCTCCAGTTGCCCTCAATAATCAGTTTGTCAATTGCAAGTATTCTGTCTGTAACATTAATGAAAATAGTCGCATTGTCAATATTATAGATAGTGGATTTCATAGATGCAGTTCCGAATATTGGGGGGGTTAAATCAGCCCTTAATTCGAAATAATTAACACCCACACCATCGTTATAATATGGGTGTTTTGTTGCTAAGGACACAATGCTATAATTTTCAAGGTTATAAGGTGATGTATCAAAGCTGAAGTTGAATACGCCCTGGCTGTTTGTCTGCCCTTGAGTATAATAAATTTTTTCTTCCTCTAAGCCTGTTCTTGTTGTTGGCTCATCTGGCACATACCGCCTTACAGTTAGGTTATCCCAATATCCTACAAATTGGCTGTTTCCAATTCCAAAACCTCCTGAATTTGTCAGCCTGTTGGATGGGTCAGAATCATTGTAGCTCATTGCTTCAGAGCTATCAATAAATACTCTCAATGCAGTTGTATTGGAGTTATTTGTCTCATACACCATAAATTTGATTGAATGCCATGCGCCAAGTGAGTAATCAGTTAAAGATTTTGTTACAAGATTTGATGATCTAACCCCATTATTGAATCTGGCTATCTCTGCATTGAATATGCTGTCAGTGGGTATGTTGAATAAATAATAGCTAGTTCCATTTATCCTGGCGCCAAATTCAAAGAAGGCTGATAAAGAGCTTCCAGGCCTTTCCTCAACATTTTGCTGCGCCTCTATAACCATGTCTCTTATAGCTTCTGATTCCAATCTTATAGACTTGCCCTTATTTTGTGTTCCAGTATATTTTATTGTTCCTGCTGCAGCCTGATGAGCCAGGCTAGAATCATCATCTTCTGTGAAGTCATTTTTTTCAAAAGGCAAAGTAGAGTTATATTTGCTTAAAGTATTGATATCAAACCCATCATAATAGAAATAAATTTTGGATCTGTTTGTTGGGGCTGTTCTGACTGTGAAATTGCCGTAATAAATGTAATAGCCTAAATCCGAGGCATTTTCAGCAATGCTTCTTTGGGTTCTAAACAGTATGCTCGTGTTAGTGGTATTAACATTAAAAATAATCCTATCAAGCTCTATCAGTGAATTTGTATTATTATTGTAGAACACTATCCTTAGATCAGAGCCATTTGCCTGCATTTTGCTTGCATTGACAAGCACAAAAGTGTCAATTGTATGGTTTATTGTATAATTCCCATCCAAAATCCCCGTATGGTTATTAGTGACATTTATCCATCTTCTATAAGGAAAGCTGGAATCCCACCAGGGAACTGTTGTATTAGCCAGGATTACGTTTGTAGTAAGGTTTGTAACCAGGATGTTTCCAAACCTGTCTTTTGTGAATATTGTAATATTAGCTATATCGCCTGAATTCCCGAATTTTTCATATATCCTTCTGTCCTCAGTTACATTCACTATTATGGCAGTAGCTTCCTGGATAGTCAGTATAAATGTGTTACTCCAGCCGATATTTGGTACAGCAGCATTGTCTATACAGCTGGTGTTCCATAAATAATCTCCATCAGGAATATTCATAACAAAAAAGCTGTTGATTTGGTTTTCAGTTATTGCGCTGCTATTAGTTTGGTTCCTTGTTCCATTAAAATAAAGGCTGCAATTGGCAATATCTGATAGGCTGTCGCTAACATTATAGCTAAATGTAATGTCATTGTATGAAAACGTGCTTCCATTTTCAGGCGCAGTTATATTTACGATAGGCGCATCGATATCAGGAGCCACTATTAAAGTTCGGATAAGTGAGCTGTTTTCATTGCCAGCTGAGTCAGTGCAATTTATGTTCCAGGCGTAATCATTAAAGCTTAAGCCAGATAAGCTGAAATTCTGGATAGAATTTGTAAGTATAGAGCGATTAGTATGATTTACTGTTCCATTGATTATTAAGCTGCAATTAACAATCCCCAGCAGATTATCAGTCACATTATACTCAAATAAAACATTATTTCCATCAATATCCTGTGTGGCATTATCAGGCCTTATTTGCAATATCATTGGCTTAGTTCTGTCAATAGTTATGTTATAATGTGTATCATTAGCTCCTAAATTTCCCAAGCTATCATTAGCATAAGCCCTTATCTCATAATAGTTACCTTCGGCTAATGAGCCAGTATTCCAGTTATAGCTGTATGGCTGTGCAATGTCAATATCCAATAATGTCCAACTGGCAGAGGCATTTTGCCTGTAATAGAATGCTGTTGAATTTATTCCAATTCCTGCTCCATCACTTACAGAAGCATTAATAAGATAAGTGCTGACTGATATATTGGTTGAGCTTTGAGGCCTGTCTATTAAAGCATCTGGCCCGCTTGTATCAACATTTATTCTCCAAGTGTCAGAGCCATTTTGATTGCCTAGAGTATCTGTGCAATTAATGCTCCAATTATATGCTCCATCACTAAGGTTGTAACCAGTAATATTCTGGCTTGCGCTTTCAGTTATTGTAGTGTTTGTCCTATTGAGTTTTCCATTAATAATTAAGCTGCAATTTGCAATATTGGAGGTTATATCACTGGCATTGTAGTAAAAAGTCACATTTTCTTTGCTCCAGGTATTGTTTTGCGGATTTTCAAGGCTGACATTTGGAGACCTTCTATCTATTGTAATATTAAACCTTGTTTCATTATTCCCAAGATTCCCGAAGCCGTCATTAGAATATGCCCTAATCTGATATTGAGTCCCGTCTGATAAGCCACCTAAATCCCATGTACAATTAAAGCCATAACTTCCATCTAGGTCATTACAGGCAGATTTCCATGAATCCGCCTCATTTTCTCGGTATATGAATGAAGTTGCATTAATACCTATGCCGTTATCTATTACAGATGAATTTAATAAATAATAATTAGCAGTTATATTTGTGCCATTAATTGGATTTAACAAACTTGATGCCGGCCCGGTGTTATCTATCCCAATATTGATATAAGTGCTGTTCCTTAATCCATCGCTATCAGATGTATTAAGCCTTAGATAGCAAGCAAGATTTTCTTCATTACACTCTGTTTGGGATGTTGTATTAAATGTGCAATTTTGATTTTGGCTGGAGCATAACACAGTGGTAGAATTAAAATAAGTGCTATTATCCAGCTCAAAGAGATAAGTTGAAATTGCCTGATCATCAGTTGAGAAAGAAGCATTTAATATTTCAATGCTGTGCAGCCATCTTCCATTGGTTGGATAAGTTAAGTTAGCCCTTGGATGGTCATTAATGGTTATATTAACAGCCTCATGAGATATATAGGTGCCAACATCAGAAGACTCTGCTTGGCACCATACCCTCCATCTTGTTGCGCCAGAATCCATTGTTGATCGTATTGTGAATGTATAATTGCACCCATCGCCTCCTGCTGTTAAATTCCCGCAATAATAGCTATTGTTTAAATTTACTAGGTATGATGATGAGTTCTGGATATCAGAAGCGCCGCTTAAATTATATTGGGCGTACAAATAAACATCGCTGCAATTCTGCGGCTTATCATCGCAAACAGCTAAGCAGGTATGATTATAAGTATAATTTATGTTTTGTTCAGACTCGTTTATTTCTAAATCACTTGACGGATAGGTCATATTCACTGTAATAGTTCCTATGCTTGTGCTGTTCCAGCTTAAGCCAATTATAGTGGAGTTTATATTGCCAGAGCTGTCATTTGCATACAATATGGTCCAGTTATAAATGCCAACCTGGCCAAGGCGGTATTCAACAGAATATATATCATCTGCATCACTAACATCACATGATGTAGTTATATTATTGTACAGCCTTATAACATCAGATATCCCATTCGGAGGCTTAATATACGCAAATGTCCAGTTCACTCCAGAATAGCTGTCTTCAACAGTTGCATTTAAGCAGATATAAGAGTTGATAGTCAAATTAGTATTATTAATGATTGTTTTGCTAATTGACGGGAATGTTAAGTCTGCTTTTAATAACCTTTCTTCAGAATTGTTATGATTGCCTATTGTGTCTGAGCAATTGATGCTCCAGTTGTAATAGCCGCTGGAGAATATTTGTGTAAAGTTTTGGGTGTTGTATTCTTCAACAGAATGATTTGTATAATTTATTTTGTTGTCAATGATCAAGCTGCAGTTGGCGATTGTAAGCAAAGCATCACTCACATTATATTCAAACAGCACTGTTTTTGTGAGATTGCTTCTCCATGTATTATTGTCTGGACTTTTTAGATTAACCGCAGGGCTTGTTGTGTCAATCCTTATTGTTCTTGCTTCTGTTCGATTGCTATTGCCAACAGAATCATTTAGCCATGCATAATATGTGTAAAGGCCGTCATGCAAGTTAGCGAGTGAAAAGTTCGTCCAGTCTAGTTGGTAATCCATAGTCTGGTTTATGCTGTTGTTTAAGTATAATCTTATTTGAGCCTTGTTTGCCTCAAAATGTGTAACATTCACAGTAAAGCTGTTTTGCGATAGGTTGCTGTTGTTTGCAGGTGTTGGATTGCTGTAGTTTATTTGTGGAGCTGTATCATCTAATGTTATAACCCTTATATCTGTCCAGTTAATATTTCCTGCTTTGTCGATATGGGTTGCATTATAGTAATAAATATTATTAGTATCAGCCAGGCTGCTGAAATTAATATAAGTTGTTCCATCAGTGTAGTTTGTATTATTCAGCAGATTAAATGCTGAATCATAAAGATAAAACCTTGTTACATTTGCATTGTCATCTGCAATAGAAACATTAACATAAATCCAGTTTCTGTTGTAATAGCTGTTGTTGCCTGCTGTTCCTGTTGAGAAGTCTATCTGTGGTTTTGTTGAGTCTAGTGTTATTCTTCTTGTTTGAGTTGAGTTTCTGTTATCTGCCTTATCTACTATGCTGACATTATAGAGGTAAG
>CAZKBD010000028.1:0-19380 GCA_964550945.1 uncultured Methanosarcinales archaeon | reverse complement strand
TACCCCGCAGCTTGCTGCGATTGGGATAGGCGATGCCTATATTAATCGTTTATTTGTAGCCACAAAATATAAGAATCTCAATATATTTCTATTCAAATGGTGGTTAAAGTGGTATTTTTATTTAAACCTTTCGAGATTAAATTGCAAAAAGTAGGAAAAATATTGGAACATAAGACTAAAAACGCCAATAAAGAGTATCCCAAAGCCAAGATATACCTTCGCAATGCTTCTGATGTAAATAAGAGATATGAATTATATGATCTGGAAAGAGTTCATCTAGTAGAATGGCATGGGCATGTAAAAGGTAAGGGTATTCTTATTTTTATTCCTGATACTCCAAGACCTAAGAAAGATATAAGGATGTAGTTAGTCGTTAAAATTTGGGAGCGTTAGCGACCTTTCTTGTCGCCTTTTCACAAGCGTAAGCTTCGAAAATATCTTCTCTTTTCTTGCTTGTATCCCAATTTACTCCATTTACAGCATTTCCTGGACAGAAATCTTGGCATATAGTACAGCTACCCCATTGGCTTTCAGTTATTGGATGATCTGGCTTTAAGGGAGCATTGGTAAGTATTGTAACAAGCCTGACCCTAGAACCATACTCTTTTGTTACTAATAATGCACATTTACCTATCCACCCAAGTCCGCTTTGCGTTGCTGCTGTTTTATGCGGAAAAATTGCTCTTAATTCATTTTCTTTTATTCTTTTTGATGCTTCAATTATAAACGCCCTATCCCCTTTTTTTCAACCGCCTTCTTTGTTTCAAGTGCAATTCTATTTAGCTTATCATTTACTTTTTTATATAGATTTTCATATTCTTTTGTTGGTCCATCTTTGATTTCATCAATGATCTTTTTGTCTAATTCTATTGCAATAGAAACCCCATAAGGATAGCGCAAAAGGTTTTTTAGAAGATATTTGTTTATATTAGCAAAGCCAACCAAAGATGCTCCTAAATTTAGTATTTCTTCTTTCAAATCATCCATCTTAGGGTATATAGAAAGCAGCATTTATTTATATATTTAGGTTTCTCAGCGGCTTAACACATTCTATTGTATAGTACCGAATTAAGTTTACATTCCTGTGGAAAATTTTTTTTATAAATCTTTAGCAATTATTTATAAATAAAACTTTGTAATATAAGTAAACTCTAACAACCCCCAAATGTAAACCTAAATCGTGACCGTCACATTTCTTATAGACAATAAAACCTATAGTCACGATTTAAGTTTACGCGCCACGAAATTGGTTTACATTTATAGTGGGTTTTTAAAGCCTATTTTCGTACGCTTCATCTGGTGTCATATAATCAACTGCTTCACTTGCCCTTTCATTGTTGTACCATTCAATAAACTCATCCAAATCCTTAAACCGATCATCAAATTCTTTGTCTAATATGCCAAAAAACCTCTCTAGCTTGCCATTTGTTTGTGGATGCCTTCTCTTAGACGGAATAAAAGTAATACCCAGTTCATTAAGAGCCTCTTGAAATTCGTGGAAAGCTTTTCCTTTCTTGTTGAATTTGCTTGGGATAAACTGCGATCCCCTATCGCTGTTTAAGCTAAAGGGCGTTACTAGATTTTTAGCAATAGCACTGTAAAGAGCAAATAAAGAATTCTTGGTAGTAGGATTCCCTACACAATAACTCATAACTTTTCTTGAGCAGTCATCCAGATAAACAATGATATCCTCTCCTTTTAGATTTTTAGCCTTTATAACGTGCCAATCAGTATGCCACATATAGTTTGGAATAGGCCATTCATATAGTTTGTATTTTCTTGGCTTTTTCCTTTTAGGAACTGGTTTCTGCAAGCCTTCCTTTACTAAGACTTGTTCTATCTTACGGCGAGAAACTTTAAACCCTTTTTTCTTGAATATTACATAGAGCTTTCTTGCACCACATTTCTGCTTTTTCCACTCTTCTACAACAAGATTGTAGACTTTATGGCTTAACGGTTCAAATAGCCTTCCTGGCTTATGGTCTTTTAGTCCTTCTTTGCCATCCTTATGGTATCGTTGTTCTATCTTCCACAAAGCCATTCTGCTTATCTTCATGGCCATACCTATTTTACTCTTTGGCATACCTTGTTGGATATGCCTTATAATCCATTTTCTTTTTTTTCATTTAATTTTGGCATAAAATCACCTCTTTATTGGAAAAAACAGGGTAAGAGTAATAGCTTCTTTATAAACTAAAGAAAATGTAAACCAATTATGGGACTAAACACTTAACAAATTCTATGCAAAAGTTTATATATATGCTTTATTAAGAATGAATGCTATATGAATAAAAAATTGGTGTTTTTGATAGTTCTGTTCTTATTTAGCTTGATGAGCCATGCCTATGCTGCAACTGACGTATTTACACTGCAGGACATTTTTGAGCCCCTGAAAGGCATGGATATTGCTTCAGCATATGCCAAATACCCTTATCTTGTCGATTCTATCATCTATTTCCTTTTCTTTCTTGGAGTAGCCCAGCTTACTTTGGCTAAAAAGTTTGAAGGAAGGGGAGGCAAGCTGGTAATCATTGCCTTTGGCATTGCTTTATCATATGCAATGGCTTACTGGGCAGCAAAGAAAGGATTTATGCTTGGAAGCTTAGGCCCATTGGCAGCAATCATTCTGTCTATTGTTATGGCCATAATGATATGGCGCATGTTTACTCACGAAAACAAGGCAGAATCATTCTGGATAGGGTTTGTTGCTGTCTGGGTTGGAATGCATATGTTCATGCCTCAGGTGATTAAGGCAATAAGGGAGAACAAATATGGAGCTTTGGTTTATGGCATACTTGGGATGATTTTTATTATTGCAATAGTCATGATGATTTACGGCTTCTTCAAAGGAAAGCCATCCACTGAAGGAGGTCAAGAGCCAGAATCGCCAGGGTCAATAGGCCTTGCTGATAGATTCCCTTCCGGAGTAGCGCCTGGTGCAACACCCCACACAACTGGAGCTGAGGCAGATGAACTAAAGAAACTGCTTAAACAGTTAGAAGGAACTAAAAAAGCTGAGGAAGATGCAAAAAAAGCAACTAAAGAAACCGAAGATCTAAAGGAAAAAATAAAGGGGATTAATGATGATAATTTAGAAAGTGTAGACATTACCAAAGGTACTTATGAAATAATCCGCCAATTGGCCAATTATTTAAGTAAATTCCCTCACGATACTGTTTTAACAGATAAATACAAAGATTATGTCAAGAAAGTTATTGATGCAGTCATTAAAAAAATCCAAGACAAGGAAGAGATAAAAACAGGCAGCAAGATAAAAGACTTGGAGGAGAGTTCTGATAAACTTAGAGAAAGGATAGCTAGAATCTTAAACAAGGAGAGCAGTGATGCAACTATAGATACAATCTTGGAGCAACTACAATCAGAAGGTGCCCAGATATTTACCGAGAACAAATTAACAATAGGGCAGTTAAAAGAGAATTATCAATCTATTGAAAGAATAATCAATAAATTGTTAAGTGATTTGGAATCCATAAAAAATGGCCTTAACACAAATAATGTTTTACAAGTAATACGTCAATTAAGTACAATATTGGAAATGATAGAACGCATTTATCAAATAGAGAATGCTAATCTCTTTATTATTGATAAGTTTGAAAACAATATGAGAATACTTGATGGATTTATAGTAAACATGCATAATACTTTGAAAGCTAAAGAAACTGTTGAAGAGCAAAAAGTTGTGCAAAAAACAGCTGATGTAGGAACAAAGAAAATGGCACCTGGGAAAAAACCAGCTAGAGGACAAAAAACTAAAGTTGCAAATGCCCTAAAAGATGAGATTACTAGGCTTGTGACTGTATGTATACTCTACAATAAAAGTGGGATACCCCGAGAGATAATGATGCCCCCAAAGACCATAGGAATCATAGAACTTCTTGCCTCTAAAGAAGTTAGTGATCGGCTTAAGAGTGACCTATTGGCTAAATTAGCAGAAATTCAAGAGATTACTCAGTTAGATTTGGGTAAATTTGTAATAGAATTTAAGGTGCTTGAACACATCAAAAGGTTAAGAGAAGAAATTAAAGCATCTGTTAGTAGAATGTACACCTTGTTATCATAGAACTTGCACTATATTCCAATTTCTGTATGACTTCTTCTTAACCTCCCCGGCGCTACCCCTAACCCACCACATCCATTCTAAACCACAGAAACCTTTATATATCACTTAACACTTATATCTATTATATGCCTCAGAGCTTATTATTGACCAACCGCGAACTTGAAGTGATAGATAAAAAGCTAAAACATAAAAAATTAACCCAGCAGGACAGCAATTACCTCAGCAGATATGTAAGGCCTAAGCTGAGAGAAATGGCAACTATAGGCAGCAGCGCTTTATTAAGAAAACTTGATTACAACCAAAAAACGCCATCTATAGAGAAGAAGATAAAAAATTTGATATTAAAAAATGTGAAAAATGTAAGCGCTATCCTTATCTACGGATCAGCTGTATACAACAATTACTCTGATTACAATGACATTGATGTTTTAGTGGTTGTTAACAAAAAAAGCTGGGAAAAACTAGGTGAAAAGTTTTTATTGATAAACCAACTCACAAAAAATACCAATCTTGATCTAAAAATCTATGAGGAAAAAGAGCTTATTGGCTCATATCCATCTAACATAACCCTGATTTATGAGCTTAGCGACTCAAGAGTCATCTATGGAAAGCTGGAATTGCCCAAAAAAAGAGCTATATCATTAATTGACATAAAAATGAAGATAGATGATAGCTTAAAGACAAAAGAGATTATAGAAGAGAATGGGTTAGAGTATGTTAGCGGAAAAGAGCTATATTCAGCTATAAGAAACCTGTGCATTATCAATTTGATAAGTGATGGCATAATTGATAACAATCGCCTAAATAATCTATTAAATATACTTATTGGAAAAGCAACCCTAGGTGAACTAAAACAAGGAAATGACCTGGAATACAAAAAGATAGGGCATATAATATTGGATAAGCTACTGGAAGCAACAGAAAAAAGGATAAGAACATGGGAAAAAAGCAGGATATTAGTTCATTAGCAATCTCTATCGGAAATACAAGCGCCCATAAGATTATATTGGCAAAAACAAACAAGCCCGAATCAAAGAAACATCTAACTGATGAAATAAGGGATTATAGTTTTGATGCCTTCTCTAAGAGCCAACTGCATAATTGGGCTAAAGAGGATGTTGCCCAATTAATTAAGAAATCATCTTCTGTAGCAGAAAAATTCCTCAACAGATACCCAGATATAATCTACAAAGAAAAAGAAATTAAAGAAGCAGTGATAGACACAATGCAGGAATTATTGATTATCTAACCCCTTAACCACAAAACTCGTTCTGAAAAACCAAAACCTTTATAAATTAGTTCCCATTATAGGAACTATTATGGAAAGCAAGGAAGAATCAGTGCTTGAGCTTTTTTTTGAAAATCCAACTAGAGAATGGCATTTTGAGGAGATATTGAAAGAAGCAGCCATCACAAGAAGCAAAGCAGACGCATGGCTCAAAAAATTCATAACTGAAGGGCTGATAAAAAGGGTCAAGGAAAGGAAAAAAATGCCGTACTACATCAGCAATTACAGTGCTCCACCCTACAAGAATAAAAAAAAAATATTTGCATTAAGCAAGCTGTATGATTGCGGTTTTTTAAACCATATAAGCTCGCTGGAAAAAGTGAAAACTGCCATAATTTTCGGGAGTTTTGCGCGTTCTGACTGGTATAAGGATAGCGATATAGACCTGTTTATTTATGGATATCCTGAAGGGTTAAAAATAGCTGATTACGAAATAAAACTTAAGAAAAACATACAGCTTTTTATCTGCAGCACTAAAGAAGAATTAAGCAAATTTAGTGGAGCTTTAATTAAAAACATTATTAAAGGCAATCTTATCAAAGGAGATATTGGCTTTGTGAAGGTGAGCTTAAATGCCTGAATACATGACTCAAAAAGAAGCATTTATTAAATGCAAAAAAGAAGGCAAATTCATTATCATAGAAGAAGTGGATATAGGCAAGATTAAATCCACTCTTGCGATTGCAGAAGGGGATATTGAAGCTGCAAATTCGCTTAAGAAGAATCTTCAGAAAGAGAGCAATCAATGGAACAGCGTTTACAAGTTATATTATGACGCTTTGCACGAGTTAGCCGAATCATTTTTAAGATTTGAAAAAATCAAGATAGACAACCATCAATGTTTGTTCTCTTATCTATGTGAGAAGCATCCTGAATTAGAATTCAGCTGGGATTTCTTTGAGCAAGTAAGGACAAAAAGAAATGGTATAAACTACTACGGCATACCAATAAACCAAGAAGATTGGAAAGAAGCTGAATTGCAGATTGGATTGTATATTAAGAAGCTAAAAGAGGAGCTAAATAACAAGATAAGAAACCATGCAAAACTAATCAAGGAAAAAGATGGAGAACAATAATATTCTATTTCTATTATGTCAAAAACCACCCATCAGAGATGGCGCATAAATGACAAAGTCATTTACTGCGCTAGGAAACGCTAGTTTCCGTGGGTGGCATGTTTGAAGCCACCTTGATATTAGGATGGTTTTTGAGCATGCTCAGAAACTTTTCACAATCCAAAAATAGATTGGCTTTCAGCCACTAGTCTTAGACTAGTGGAAAGTTTCTGACATTTCTACCCAAGCGCCATGATCCCATAAATAATCCCTATAATTCCTATAATAATTATTATCACCGGATAAAACGGCCCTGATGTTGGGATAAAGCTAGGGACCATTGAAGATATCAAAGGCAAAACCCCTCCAAGAATCGTTAATACAGCAATGATTATTGTAACAACCCTTTCCAAGCCCATTATCATCTTGTTTATAATCCCATAGGCCAAGCCAATAACTCCAATAACCATAACCAATATAGAATATTTAGCTCCCGAAGACGGCACAAAGGCAGGCAATAGCCCGATACTGCTCAAAAAAGGGAGTATTCCAGCCAAAGTGATCAATATCCCAAGAAAAGTTATCATAATCTTCATTATATCACCAGTTATCATCCCTCATTTTGGAAGTATATAAACTTTTTTGTTTATCCCAAACAAAAAACAAAAGAAAGCTTTATAAATACTAATCTAAAACCATTTATAAAATGTTTTATAAACTAGAGCTAAACGACCATATTAGGGTGCCACCAGACCTTTTTGGCCTGCCTTTGGAAGAAGCTATCATCAAAAGGATAAAAAAGAAGTATGAAGGCCATATATCCAAAGATTTGGGTGTTGCCATTGATGTATCTGAAGTCAAAAGCGTTGGCGAAGGAGTTATTATACCAGGAGACGGCGCTCCATATTATGATGTTAACTTTGACCTGCTCACATTCAAGCCAGAAATGCAGGAGATTGTCTTAGGCAGGATAAGGGATATAGCGGATTTTGGCGCTTTTATAACCTTAGGCCCAATTGAAGGAATGATCCACGTCAGCCAGACAATGGATGATTTTGTGAGCTTTAGCAAAGAAAAAACACTGTCTGGAAAAGACAGCAAAAAAACATTGAAAATTGGCGACAAATGCAGAGCAAGGATCATAGCAGTTTCTTATAAGGATCTTTCAAACCCTAAGATAGGGCTTACAATGAGGCAGCCAAGCTTGGGAAGATTAGACTGGTTTGGAGAGCAGGAAAAAAAGGAACCAACAAAGAAAGAAGCTAAAAAATGACTAAAAAGAAAGTATGCAAAAACTGCAGGCTGTTTGTGGAAGGCAATGAATGCCCTATTTGTCATGGTACTCAATTCTCAACAAACTGGCAGGGCCGTTTGAATATCCTGGATGCAAATAAATCCCATATAGCCAATAAGATAAACATCACAGTAAAGGGAGAATACGCAATAAAGATGAGGTGAAATTGATGGACTTAAAGATAACTGAGAAAAAAGAAGAGCCTCTATTGTCAAGGACAAGAATAACGGCAGAAATCTCCTTTGATGCTGTAACACCTTCGAACAAAGATGTTAAAGCAAAAATAGCCTCAGCTTTGAAAGCAAATGAAAATATTGTGGTTATCAAGAATATAATGGTGTTATTTGGGAAGAAAGAAGCAAAAGTTATTGGCTACCAATATGAAGATGAAAAAAAGCTCAAGTTGATCGAGCCAAAAGTCAAGGTAAAAAAGAAAAAAGAAGAACAAGCAAAAGAAGAGCCTAAAAAATAAAAATGGCAAAAGAGCAAAAAAAATCCAAAACTGTAAAGATCCATAATTTGTACCAGATTTCAGGGAATAAGGTAGAGAGAAAAAACAAGTTCTGCCCTAAATGCAAAGTGTTTATGGCAAAGCACAAGAGCAGATGGAGCTGTGGAACCTGCGGCTATACTGAATTTCTAAGCAAGTGATTATTTAGCAGATACAATTAACCTATCATCCAATTAATCAATTATCAGAAAACATTTATCATTCATTATCTTTGATAGACTGCTGGAATATAAGCAAATCTTCTGTAGTCAATTTCTTGCCTTTCTTGATCTTCTCTTCAATCATTTCTTCTTTGCTTTTCAGGAACTGCTCTTCTTTCTCCTGCTTATCTTTTCTAATCTCGGTTTTATATTCGTTAGCGCTCTCGTTCAGCATATTCAGCTCAACTAGTTTCTGCTTTAGCTGCTCATTCACTTCATTAAATTTCTTCTTGAATTCAATGAACTTGGTAAAAGCCTCTTCTTCCTTTTTCTTAAGCTCATCTATTTCCTTGGACTCTTTTATCATCTCTTCATGTTTCTTTTGGCTTTCAACAGCCCTGCTTTGTATCTTTTGATGAGTCTCATGGGAGCTTTTCTTCAGTTCATCAACATCCTTGGACAGTTTATGGATTTTACCCCACACATCGCTTACCTTTTTAGCTTCTTTATATTTCTTCTTCAATTCCCTGATCTGGTCCATTATCTTCTTCTCTTTATCAAAAGACATGACCTCTGTCTCAAATTTTGCCTCTAACCTGTCCATCTCCTGCTTGATATAAACAGGATTTCCTTTGATATCATACTTTTTGGATATCTCTACCTTTTCTTTGTTAAGATCTTTTAATTCATCGATCTTTTTCTTAGCCAGGCTGTTGCTTTCTGTCCTCAGGCTTTTGTCTGTTTTGACCTGGTTAGTCAGAGTATTTCTCTCGTCTTTATTTTTCTTAACTTTCCTTATCAATTCAGAAATTTCCTTAGAAAGAGAATCTTTTTTAGCGAACCAGTTCTCTTTTTGCTCGTCAGCCTGGTTCAAATTAGCTCTTAGAACCGAAACGTCTCTTCTTTTTTCATTCAGCTGCCTAAATAAGTCCGTCTTCTCTTTTTCTGTTAGCATAACCGCTCACGTCCTCTGACATAGTCATCTTATCAAAAAAAAGATAAATTTAGCCGAATAGCGATCCTAGGCCAGCTGCTGCTTGCTGTTCCATCTTCTTCTCATCTTCAGCTTTTTTCTCATCTTTCTTTGCTTCTCCACTTTCTGCTGGAGCGCTCATAGCTGCTGGAGCTGCAACAACTGGAACTGCAGCCTTTTCAATAGCCTCGTCAATATTTACGCCTTCAAGTGAAGCCACTAATGCTTTTATCCTTGCTTCATCTGCCTTGACACCGGCTGCTTCCAATACTTTCTTTACAGCACTTTCATTGACTTTGCCACCAGCTTTGTGGATCAACATTGCTGCATATATGTATTCCATTTTCTAACCTCCATATTTAATCATTATTATCGCAAAGTTCCTTTTCTTTGCAACTGTTGAACCAATTTTTCAGCTTCTTCCATCTGTTCTTTTCTCTTTTTTGCAGCTAATTCTGCTGCAGTGGTTAATTCTTTAGGAGCTTCTTCCAGTTCATCCGCAGTTTCACTAACTTCCTTTTTTGCGGGTTTTGCTTTCTCTAATTTTTCAAACTCTTTTTCCTTTCCAATCCTTTCTGTTTCAAGCTGCTTCTCTTCCTCTTCTTTCACAGCTTGCCTAACTTCTTTTTCAACAGGAGCTTCTATCTTCTGCTCAGATTTTTCAAGCTCTTTTTCTTCCTCTATTATCTTCTTCTCTTCCTCAAGTACTTTCTCTTCCTTGGTTATTTTTCTTTCAACAACCTCTATATGAGCGATATTTTTCAGGCTTAGCATCTCTTGATTTGCTTTTCCGAGCAGGATATCAATTATCACATCATCTATTATCTCCTGGCTTACTCCAAGCGCCTTTGCATCATTGAAAGCCTTTCCAATAAGCGGCCTTATGGTGTCTTTTGTTGGATATTCAATAAACATAGCCAGATTAAATGAGTAACGGGCAGCATTGCCTAATTTATTCATGAACTCAGTTTCATCAACAGCAAGTATATCCCTGTTATAGACAATTCCATTCTCATAAACAGCAACCAGATCAAGGCCAACCTCCATCGGCTCTACGCCTAATTTAAGCAATACCTCTGCCACTTTTTGTTTTATTATTTCTCCCTTTTTGGCAACAATCGAATCTTCCTTGACCGAAACTTTTCCTTTGTCAACACCAGTTTTTATTCCAATCTGCGATAATTCAGAGATTATTGGCCCAGGTGCAAAACTGGTTGGGCCTTTTGGGACAAGAATATCCCTGGGGGCTTTTTGTCCTGCTTTTGCTGGAGCAGGGCTTTTATTTTTTTGTAATAGCCTATACAGCCTAAACGGGTTGTCTTGAGTGAATATCAATGCAGGCATTCCTTCCAGGTATTTTTCCAGCTCTTCAACGCCTTGCTTGGTTTTTTTAGCATCCTCTAAAGCCAGCTTTATCAGCCTTTTTTTTGTCATCAATATTTTGACGCTGCTTCTAAGCTGTGCTCTTATGCGCTGTAACTGGGGCGCAGGCAGATTTTCCACATTTATTGCTCCAATGATAGAGCTTTTTTTAATCGAATCACTAATCTCCTTTACAATCTTTTTTTTGTAATCAGCTACATGCGCCATTTTTATTTCTTCTTATGCTTATGCTCTTCAGCCTTCTCAACTTTCGTCTCTCCGATCCTTACAGGCTTGCCCATGGTTATTTTTACAAGCACGTTCCTTATATTATCAGTTGAACTTGGCAGGATATTCACTATTGATTCATATATTGTAGAAATGGTATCAGCAACTTCCTCTTCATTCATGTCTTCTGCTCCAACTGCGCATTGGAGTATAGGGCTGGTCTTCATCTGCAGTTTTATTGTCTTCTGCAGCCTCTCGATTAATGGCCTTAAGTTAGCATTTGGCGGAACAACACAGCCAGCCTTTGGATTGGGCATTTTGCCTCTAGGCCCAAATACCCTTCCAAATACAGTCGCAATCTTCGGCATTATGGTTGCCTGCGCAATAAAATAATCATAGCTATTGGCAAGCTTCTTTGCTTTTATCTTGTCTGAATATTTGTCAAAATCATCAACAGGTATGGCGCCATCACAGACCTCTTTAGCTGGGCCTAGCATCTCGCTTCCTACTAGAGCGCATATCTTTATCTTTTTGCCTATGCCATAATGCAATTGTATATACTGGTTTATCTGCACCTTTTTGGTGTCGATATCCTTTAGATTTATGATTAGGTCATAAGTTTGCTTGAAATTTCTTTTCTTAGAATTTTCCTTTGCTTTCTTTAATGCGTCAATTATTGCTTTTTTATCCATTCTACCCTCCTATCACTCAGATAGTATGACGGGATCTGAATTAAGAATTAGTTGTTTGTTTATAAATTTAACTCTTTTTTTCGATCTAGAATTTAGAAGATGATAGGTATACTGACTGCCCTGATGATTGCCCTGGATTTAATATACTACTTACAAGTGATAACCAAATAGTAACATTTATATATCAGTTATACCTCGCCATACCCAGTATGAAGCATAAGATTTGCATAACTGTTGACACAGAAACATTAGACATCATCAGATACAAGATCAGGGATAAGACTTTTCGCAATAGGTCACATGCTTTTGAATATTCTATAAAGATGATGAACGACACTAAAAAAGAGAATGATGAGAATAATCTATCCTATGAAGAGGATATTGATCTACTAAAATGAACGAGCCTTTAGACAAAAAGCTGGCAGATGATGTAAGGTCTTTCTTTGGCTTAGAAGAAGGAATGAATATACCTACAGAGGTTATTCTTGATAAGATTGCAGCTATAGTCCATTCATCTGACAGGGATCTTTACAATTATTTTGCAACGAAAGTGCTGCCAAATATAGTGAGAAGTAAAAGAAATGGGTGGTTTGAATCTGCAAGAAACTCATTCAGCCAATACAACTCTTCAGCATATTCAGATCCCGTTATGGAAGGGGTTGCTATGATGCAAGCTAGTTTCAAGGCTAATGGAAAACAGCCTTGGAAAGGAGATCCTGAACGATTCAAGTATAGGGCTATTGCACCTCAGTTAGCTGCAGTTGTATGCAGATGGTATATCCCTAGATTAACGAGCAGTCAAAAAAGTGTTTTAAGCGCGATGCAATTTGTATCTGATAATAATCTATCATTAGAGGCTATGGCTGGAAGTGTACTCAATAACCATATAGCTGCTTTTGGCCTCAGTTTTGGCGGTAGAGGTCAATCTGAATTAACCAGAGCTAATAGTAACTTAAGGCTCACAATAGAAAGTGCATATAACCAACTTATTTCAAGGCCGCTTTACAGGATCGCTCCTGTTTCCTCATTTTCCCCAAATCCATTTGGAGGGATTCCTGAAGAGATTGAGCCAGGAGTAGCTATTCCAGGAATGAAAGGGAGTGTAGGGCGGCTATATGAATTGCCATTCTTTGAAGAGGTATTTGTAGTCAAGGTTCCTTATGATCAGGCTAGCATAAACTGGCAATTTGAAACAGGCATAGTTCCTGAGCTTGAAAAGCATGGTTTAGATGGAATTGTCGCTGCAACAGTTAGAAAAATAAGAGGAACAGATGATTATTGCACAGTCATGCCTAGGATAAAAGGCATTGATCTGGAGAAACTGGATACTAAGGTTCCTGGTGGATTCTATTTAGAGGCAGGGACTTATTCCCTAGTGATGCGCACTATAGAATCAGCAGGCGCAAAAGACTTTTCCGCATTTGACCCAAAGCCAGGAAATGTCATGGTGTCTAAACTAGGAAATCATAAAGGATTGCCTGTATATGGCCTTCCAGTATTTATTGATCCTCAAGTATGGACATATAAGCGTGGAGATATCTTAATAACCTGGGCATTTATTGATGCATTCAGCAAAGAAACTGACTCCCCCCAAGATGATCCTCTCCAAGCTGCAAAACATATCAAAATTAAGACACCTCAAGATGCAGAAGCTTACACAGCTCTTGAATTAGGGCAACTCAAACGCCTTATTGAGAGAACAGAAATAAGAGGGTATCACTAACTATCTTTTTTTGATCCTTCTAATAATCCCTCTATATAACCGCGGACATAGCATAATTTCTCTATCACTCTGCTCACTGGATCAGTTACAGGCTCATCACTATCAATGCTTTCTAATAACCCTTGTGCATCAGCCAATGATGATCCCCTATCAAAAGATAATACAGCTCTCGCGCTTCCTAATGCTTCACGTACTGGTGTTAGGTTGTACATATCACCATAAGGGGCAATAAATTCCATAACTCTTCCTATTCTTCCTGCAATACTCAAGTATTCATCACTTTCTTTTCCACGCAATAGTCCGCAATCATTGCAGATACCATCAATTACTCCAGGCACATTCGCTAATTCACTTAGCATATCTTGTAGCATATCTCGTATTAATGATACACTGTTTATATCATTTTCCGTGCTAAAAGATATAGTTTAGGATAATATCAAAGCTAAATAGCGTTGGCACTTCGATTATTGTGCAGAATCTCAAAGGCTGGGCTAATCCCTAGCCAAAGAATAAAACCTGAGGTAACCTATTCCCCTTCCTTGTCGTCTTCTGATTCTTCTTCTGTATCCCTTCTGATTACCTTGACAGCATCAATCTTTACAGTTATTGGGATAGGAACAGCAGCTTCCAATAGCTCTACAACAACCTCTTCCTTTGCTTTGTCTATCCTGGTTATCTTCGCCTTCTCTCTTTTGAATGGGCCAGAGATGATCTCGCAGATATCATTCTTCTGCATATTCACTTCTCTTTTTACCTGCTCAATCATATGCTCAATCTCATGATAATCGACTGTGTGAGGCAATATGCCTCGTGCATATGGCACATTAAAGGCTGCCTGCTCAGCATCTGTCTTGTTCCCAGATTCAATAAAGATGTAGCCTCTCATGCCATGAGGCCTTACAACAGCATAAACCTCTAATCCTTTTCTTTTGGCATTGCTCGTAACAAAATCCATAACTTGGTCTTCTCTATTTGCAGTTGTCCTTAATGCAAAAATTTGTTCTTTTTTTTCTTCAGCCATTTTAGTTAAATAATTGCCCCAACATTTGTATTATGAATCCAATAAGGCCAATAATCAATATCCCTAATCCAGACGCCTTGACTATTGTCTTGAATTCAAATTTTGTAGGTTTTTTTGTCACCCTTAACACTCTAACACATTCCATCGAAAAAGATTTAATCTTGAATATGATAGAATTTATGTTCATTTTAATCAATAAAGTCTATCCCTAGCTCATTTTCAATCTCTTTTTTCTTCCTGTCAGTTGTTTTTCTTCCAGGGCCGAATATTTGAGGTGATTTAACTCCAGTCACAATCAGCATTGTCCTTATAGTTCTCTCCAGATCCTTGTATATCTGGGCTCCCCAGATTATCTTTGCATCATCATTCAACCTTTCGCTTATGGTCTCAACAACCTTTCTTGCTTCGTCTAAGGTCATATCCTCTCCGCCCGCAATATTGATTAAAGCTCCGTTAGCTCCTGTTATGTCAACATCCAATAATGGATTAGTGATTGCCTTTTCAACAGCTTCCACAGCTCTGTTCTCGCTGTCGCTTTCACCAACACCAATCAGAGCAACACCACCGCCTTTCATAATAGCCCTTATATCAGCAAAATCAAGATTAACAAGCCCTGCTTTTGTGACTAATTCAGCTATCCCTTTGACAGCATTTGTCAATATCTCATCAGCAACCTTAAAAGCAGTGTGTAAAGGCAGATCAGGCGCTATTTCCAATAATTTATCATTAGGTATGACTATTAATGTATCAACAATCTGCTCCATCTTTTCTAAGCCTGTGATAGCATTCTCATATCTTCTCTGGCCCTCCATGGCAAAAGGCATTGTTACAATGCCAACAGTTAATGCTCCTAATTTCTTGGAAACCTCTGCAATAACCGGAGCAGAGCCTGTTCCTGTTCCTCCTCCTAAACCGCATGTGATAAATACCATATCAGAGCCTTCAAGGTGCTTTTTAATCTCTGCCTCAGTCTCCCTTGCTGCTTCTTCTCCTAATCTAGGGTCTGAGCCTGCACCTAATCCTTTAGTGATATCCTTGCCGATAAGTATCTTCTTATCAGCAGTTGTGTATAATAAATCCTGAGCATCAGTATTGACAGCAATTGTTTCAGCGCCTGTAATCCCCACTTCAGTTATCCTGTTGATAGTGTTATTGCCTCCTCCTCCTGCTCCAACAACCTTTATTGTAGCCCTCTGTTTACTGAGATATTGCTCTAGTTCATCATCTACATTGGTTTTATGTCCTGACGCATTAGCTTCTTTCAGAGAAACCTTTGGGTCGTTTTGCATTGAATCGTCTGAACTTCTGCTAGAAGCATTTCTTATAAAAGTCTCCACATTAGCCCCTCATAGTTTACAGTTTATTAACTGGTACAATACAGCACTTATATTTAAATTTGTCGGATTTTATCACTATCAGTGGGTTTATTCCCCAATAATCTTAACCATTACCCTTTTCTTTCTCTGCCCGTCAAATTCCCCATAAAAAATAGACTCCCATGGCCCAAAATCCAATTTTCCTTTTGTGATTGCTATTGTCACTTCCCTTCCCATTATGGTGCGCCATAGATGGGCATAAGCATTATCCTCTCCAGTCAGGTTGTGCTGGTATAGCTTTTCATCCATTGGAGCTAGCTTTAACAGCCATTTCTTAAAATCCTTGATCAAGCCAGATTCATTATCATTGATAAACACAGAAGCAGTAATATGCATGGCATTCACTAAAACAAGCCCCTCTTTTATTCCGCTCTCGTCTATGCAGTCCTGTACTTGGTCAGTTATGTTGACAAATTCAATCTTATCTTTGGTGTTAAACCATAAATGATTTGTTGCTGTTTTCATATTGTCAGCCAATAATCTGGTCTACTGAATCTTTTACAATGTTTGAAGCAATAGCAAATCCAAGGCCTTCAAAATCCCTTATCTTAAAGTTATTTATGCCGATAATCTCTCCTTTTTTATTAACCAATGGCCCTCCTGAGTTGCCAGGATTGATAGGAACATCTGTTTGTATGTAGGTTATGCCATTTGCTTGCCTTATTGCGCTAACAATTCCTTCTGTAACAGTAAAGTCCAAACCGCCAGGATTGCCTAAAGCAATAACCTTCTCGCCAACTCTGATATCATTAGAATCGCCAAAGTCCAATGCTTTGAAATTTCCATCAATTTTTAATACCGCAATATCGCTGTCCTTATTTGACCCAATTAAGTTAGCATCATAGATATCTCCCTTATAAGCCAAGACCTTTATCTGGGCTGCGCCTTCTACAACATGGTTATTTGTGACAATATATCCATCTGCGCTTATTATTGCTCCAGAGCCCTGTCCGTTATTTGTAGCTACACTCACCACAGAAACAAGAACATCATCAACAATAGCAGAAAAATCAGCGCTCTGTATGTTTATGTTGTTTACTTCCTGCTTTAGCTCATCAAGCTTTAGGTTGCTGTCTTTCTCAACTTTGTCTATTGAGACAGATAACCCGGTTATCTTCTCCTGATTTTCCTTTTGTGCAGTCTGGAGAAGATTCTCCAGCAGGTCTACCTGCGCATTAAGGTCTGTTTTCACAAGCTGGATATTCTGGCTCATTGTGTCTATCTTTTTGTTGTAATCTTCAGTTGCGTTGCTGATTTTGGAGTTGTAATCATCAATAATATCATTCATATAACTGTTGTATCTTAACACAATTGCAGTAAAAACCAGTATGCACACTATAAAAAATACATCATATCTTCTTATCTGTTGCATATAATCTTTCATATTGCAGAATCCAAGATAAGGATGTTTAAAAGCTTTTCTTTAGTGTAAATTAAATAATTTAGTTTACTATATACAGAAAAATCCAGCCATGGCGTTGATGAGGCAAAACAGGTTCGTATACGCAGTATACGGTTCTGTTTTGACGAGTAGGATTTTGCCGTGTTTTAAGGCAAAATCCGTCAACCGCCATGGATGGCTGGATTTTTCTTGAATAAACAAACTAATCTGTTAATAATTTCACTTAACATTTATCCGAATATTACCCTTTTCTGCTCTTTTTTTTCAGCATAGGTATACGGCACATACACCTTTTTCTTCGTCTTTGGGTCTAAGCTTGTGTAATACATGCATGTTGATGTAGTCATTGGCGTGGGTGTAAATATCTGTACTGCTTCTGCATTCTTTAATCTTTTTACTGCATTTGCAAGCTCTTTAGCTTCTTTAATGCCTGATCCAGGATGCGCTGTCATGAAATAAAAAGCCAGCTTCTTTTTTGTTTGTTTGAACTCTTTGATAAACTTGGTTAGATCACCATAATCTTTATTCATCAGCTTTAAGACATGTTTATTTACATGCTCTGGCGCAATCTTCAGCTCGCCTGAAATGTGATGGTCAACCAACTCTTGGATATATTCAGGAGATGCTAAATCGTACCTTATCCCGCTTCTTACAAAGATATTCTTTATTCCCTTTATGCTCCTTGCTTTTCTTAAAAGATTAATCAGTCTTTTGTTGCTTCTGTCAAGCTTGTTGCAGCCTAAACAGAAACTTGAGCACCTGTCACAATCCATGCCATACATGTTTGCACTTGGGCCGCCAAAATCATCGATATTGCCCTTAAAGTGAGGCATTTTAGTGATTTTTTCCAGCTCTCTTAAGATAGACTCTTCTGATCTTGAGATTATCTTATTGCCTTGGACAAGCGCCAATGAGCAAAAATTGCATTCTCCAACACATCCCCTATGTGTTACAACGCTGAATTCAAATCCCCTTAGATGCTCTGAATGTACTTTTCTTGTGAAAGGAAGCTCATAATATTCATCCAAATCTTTAGAAGTGTATTTTGGGCTCTTGAACTGCAGAACATATCTATTGTCAATCTTCTGCGCAAGGTTTTTGTTGTTAGTTATCATATTCTGCATATCGCAAAATCTCTCTTTTGAATTAAACACTTCATCATAGCTCGGCAATTCTATGAAGTTAGCAGGCTTCTCTTTGCTTATGACGCATGTTCCAGGAATATCCTCTAGATGTTTTTTGTTTTTTATCTTTTCAGCGATTTCCAGCAACTGTTTTTCTGCGCTGCCATACGCTAAAATATCTGCTCTTGAGTCAAAAAGAACAGGCTTTCTTAATTTATTATCCCAGTAATCATAATGTGTAAGTCTTCTTAAGCTCGCTTCAGTCCCTCCAATAACAATTATTGAATCCTTAAACTGCCTCTTTATCCAGTTGCTGTAGACAATTACTGCCCTGTCTGGCACAGATTCATTATAATCTAGATTTTTATCATCCTTCCTTAACTTCTTTAAAGGTGTATAATTCCTTACCATTGAATCAATGCTTCCAGAGCTTACCCCAAAGAATAGATTTGGCTTTCCTAATTTCTTGATATCATCTTCTTTCTGAGGCATTTCAATAATGCCTATTTTATAGCCATTCTTCTCGAGAAGCCTTTTCAGTATAGCTATCCCAGATAAAGGATGATCAAAGAATAGTTCTCCTGTTACAAATATTATATCATAAGCCATAACCATTATTATTCTATAACTCCTTTTAAATGTTTCTTAGAATTTCTCAACTGTTCTATGTTTTCTTGTATCCAAATAACTTGTTATATGCATTGTGGTCTACTATATTCAAAACAAAGAGAAATATTTCCACAGTATCCCCTTCAATAGTGTAAAGCATTCTCCAATAGTTAGACAGTTCGACTCTATAGAGATTTTGAACACCTGCTCTCTTGAGCTCTTCAGGAATCAGATCTTTGGCTATGGGGTTGCCATACTGAGGATTATCTTTTAGAACATTCTTTACTCGTTCAAAAGAGTTCAAAATAGAAATCGCTTCTTTGTCCATCCTTTTCTTTAATTCAAGATAAGCGTCTTTTGCCTGCCACTTCAATAATATCCTTACTTCTTTTCCTGCAAACAATTTCAAACCTCTAATGAACCTTCAAGCATATTTTTCAAATGCTCTGGTTTTGAATATATCCATTGCACTCCTCTAGGCCCATAGATTATTTTACCGCT
>CAZKBD010000027.1:17909-19924 GCA_964550945.1 uncultured Methanosarcinales archaeon | reverse complement strand
AAGGTTGTGAGTTGTTTTATTAATGTATGCAATTAAATCATTCATTATCGCAATAAATCATATTTAAGAAAGAATTAAAGAGCTGTTTAAACAAGCCCATCTTACTAAATGTCAAGAGTTTATGCCAATAGCTCTAAGTTTTGTAAGGGCTACCAGCAGAAATCAAGTTAAAATAACTGAAAATTGTGCTGTCTTCCGCTAAATTTGAGGGGCTATTATTTTTTTTGGCTATTGCAAAACAACATCAGTTAACCCAGATACAAAATATTCAAAATGATAAAAGCAATGTAAAACAGAACAAGTATCGCACCTTCATGGCGTAAGATAGCATGCTCTTTTTTTATATGCCCCTTAAAAATAAAAAGCATCATAACAGCAGTCATGAAAACCATGACAGGGATGTCAAAATAAAGCCATCTGCTGTCTATTGTGAAAGGGGCTACTACTGCAAGAAGCCCTAAGGTAACCAGCAAAGTGAATATATCAGAGCCAAATGTTTCTGTAATCGCTATTTTAGTATAATTTTTTACAGTTCCCCTTATAGCAGCAACAATATTAGGGATTGACGGGCCTATTGCTCCTATTGTGAGCCCAATAAGCACATCAGACAGCCCTGTTAATTTTGCAATCTTGATAAGAGAATCCGAAAACAGATAAGATCCAAATAGGAGCAAAGCAGAGCCAAGAATAAAAACAAATATCCCTGGCTTAAAATTAAAGCCTCCAAGGCCTATTACATTAAGCTCTTCTTTTATTTCTTTTAACTCTTCAGCTCTGGCTTTTTTTGTCGCCCATTTTTCAAAGAACCACACATTAAGGATATAAGGAACAAATAAAAGCAATAAAACCAGCCCTTCCGTTCGATCAAAAGCTAAGTCAGACCCAAACAAAAAAACAACAAACGAGATGATAAACGCATAAACCCCATCTCTGATAACAACTCTGGAATCAACTGACAAAGGCTTTATCATTGCGCTTAAGCCAGTCATCAAGCCAATATTGCAGATTATTGAGCCGATTATAACACCCAAGCTTATCCCTTCATGCCCCATAAAAAACGCATATATCGCTACAAATACCTCAGGAATGCTAAGCATAATTGAAACAAGTATGGATGCTACTGCTATATAGGTGGTTCCAAGCTTTTGCGCAACAGGAATTAAAGAATCTGTCATCCAGGCAGAGCCCTTTGTGATAAGCACAATGCCTATTGTTAGCAATAATACCACCAGAGTAATTTCCAACATACGACTGCCATTATTTTGAAAGTTAATAAATTTATCGAAAACAAAAAATTTATTAATAACATCATATAGTGTGCGTATTATGGGCCTTGTGGATAAAGCAGAAAAGAAAAAGCCATCTATGTATTTTGAAGAAGATAAGCCAAAAGAAGTAAAACCAGTATTCTTAAAACCTCAAATCAAAGAGAAAGATGATGCTCCTGAGCATATTTCCTTAGAAACCGGCAAGCTGCATGTCCACAGAGAAGAAGATGACGCTGTAAAAGCGATTGAAAGTAAGATAGAGCCTCGTGAAAAAATAGAAAAAGAGACGCAAAAAGAGCCTCATATGGCCTCTATCAAGGAAGCGATAAAAACAAAACTAAAGAGAAAAAACGGCGAGCAAAAAACATACTCAAAAGACAGGATCTCAACCGGAGTTCCTGGCCTTGATGATATCATGGAAGGCGGATTTAGGATAAACACAGTGAACCTTATTGGAGGCGGAGCTGGTTGCGGCAAAAGCATTTTTTGCATGCAATTCCTGGTAGATGGGATTGAAAGATATGATGAGCCAGGAGTTTATATCTCATTTGAGGAAAATGAAGATAAGCTTCTGAAAGATTTTGAACGGTTTAACTGGAATCTGAAAAAGAAGATAGATGAAAAAAAGTTAGCTATATTATATTATACGCCTGAGCAGGTTGAACGCGTTTTGGAAGCTGGAGGAGGCGTTGTAAGGGATGTCATTGAAGGCATAAACGCAAAAAGGCTTGTTATTGACAGCATCAC
>CAZKBD010000027.1:0-17899 GCA_964550945.1 uncultured Methanosarcinales archaeon | reverse complement strand
TTGACTGCCTTTACTCTGTTGTTTGAGACAGAATTCCAGAAAAGGAAAGCTGTTCTGGCGTTATTTGATGTGATACAAAAATGGGGCTGCACTGCGTTAATGACTTCTGAGCAGGAGCCAGACCCTGAAAAACATAAGAGCACAATAATGGAATTTGAAACAGATGGCGTAATTTTGCTTTACAATATAAGAAAAGGCGACATTAGGGAGCGTTCTTTGGAAATTTTCAAGATGAGGGCAACAAAACACGCCCAAAAGATATTTCCCATGAAGATAACAGAAAACGGCTTAGTTATCTATCCAGGGGAAGAAGTGTTCTAAACCAAGTTTAAGAGTATTAAACAACAAAACATTTATATACTAGGTATACCTAAATATACTATATTATACTAAGGTATACTTATGAAAGATATCACAACTATAAAAATTTCTAAAAAGACAATAAAAGAATTATCCCAGTTAAAGATTCACCCAAGGCAAAGCTACGAAGAGGTTATAATTGATTTATTAAAAAAAAGAGGATGATAGGCATTAAAAATAAATCGCAGGCAGCAGTAGAATTGATAGTGATACTAGCAATAGCATTAGTCATATTCATTGCGATCCTTTCTGTTAATGATGATATAACCAGCTCTATTTCAAATAAGTTTGAAGTCACAAAAGCAAAAACATCATTAGAAGATCTTGCAAATGCAGCTGAACTGGTTTACCAGCAGGGAACAGGCGCAAAAACCCAGGTGTACATCACTCTCCCCAATAATGTCAATTCAGTGTCTATAGCTGGCCAAATCCTCAACATAAATATGTATGCAGGTGGAAATCCAAGAGATGTGTACAGGACTGTTGATTTTCAGGTTGCTGGAAACATTCCAACTGAAGAAGGCAGCTATTTGGTGGCAGTAGAGGCATTTGACACTTATGTAGGCATAGGCGAATTAACAATAACCTGCCCAGATGGTGTCTGTAATCCAGGAGAGAACTGTCCAGCTGATACAACAGCTTGCCCAGACAATATCTGCTATAACCCTAATTGCATAAATGGTTGCGGGCAAGTTCCAATAACCAACGCAGAAGATCCTAGTGAATGTGATTCAACAATTGGATGTGCATTACCTCCTTGCTATTGTGATAGCTCAAGCAATTGTGTATCTGCTCCAATAGGAATTTGCAGCAACAACATAAAAGAAGGCACAGAAGTCTGTGATGGAACTGATTTAGCTGGACAGACATGCATAAGCCAGGGATTTGATGGTGGTAATTTAGCTTGTTTAGGAGACTGCACTGGATTTGATACCACAAGCTGCTTCAATTATATCTGCGGCAATAATCTGATTGAGGGAACTGAAATATGTGATGGCACTAATTTAGCTGGCCAAACCTGCCAATTACAAGGCTTTGATGCTGGAACCTTAACTTGTTTAGGAGATTGCAGCGCATTTGACACATCTGGTTGTTATGATTATGTCTGCAGCAACAACATAAAAGAAGGAACAGAAATATGTGATGGAACTGATTTAGCTGGACAGACATGCATAAGCCAGGGATTTGATGGAGGTAATTTAGCTTGTTTAGGAGACTGCACTGGATTTGATACCAGCAGCTGTTATACAATCAGCTGCCAGGAATTCTATGCAACAGCATTTGAACAATCAGGCGCAACAAATCCAATCAATGTTCAGGGTGCTCCAAATAATTTATATGCCATATTGCCTACTAATGCTAATTGGGTCAGAGGCACAGGATTTTCTACAGCTACTGGCACAATAACAAGTGTAGAGATGGCTATGGACTATCATAGGGTTGGCACTTATGCTAATGACATGATAAGGCTGCGTTATTTGATTGGCGCAGCTGCAGGAGCTACTACTCAGAATTACTATGATGCATCATCTGATATTACTGTTTACAAAGATGTGACTGCCGATAGGGCATGGGCATGGAGCGATATAACAAATATGAAAGTTGAAGCAAGTTTCAGAAAAAGTGGAGCAGTGGACAACCTAGATTGGTATGTTGATGGGTTATGGGTCAGGGTGTGCCATACGTAAGATGAAAGCTCAAATCAGCGTTGATTTCATAATTGTGATTTCAATAGCTCTGATTATCTTCCTATACCTTTTCACAGCCGCTGACAAAAGGAGTGATGAGCTTTATTCAAAAACAACATCCCTTTATGCCAGATCAGTATCTGATCAGCTAGCATCCAACATTAATTCTGTTTATTTAGCAGGCTATGGATTTAAAAAAACAGTTTTATTGCAAGAAACATTGAAAGACAATAGTAACTACAACATAAACATTTATCCTGTAGAGCATCTTATAAAAATCAGCTGGAACAACCGCCAATATTCTTCTCCAGTCTTAACCAGCAGCATATCAGGAACTTTATCTTCATTAAAAGGAGAGTATGAAATAGCAAATATTGATGGAGTTATAACCCTAACTGCAATAGGGGAATTTGTCTGCAGCAACAACATAAAAGAAGGAACAGAAATATGTGATGGAACTGATTTAGCTGGACAGACATGCATAAGCCAGGGATTTGATGGAGGTAATTTAGCTTGTTTAGGAGACTGCACTGGATTTGATACCAGCAGCTGTTATACAATCAGCTGCCAGGAATTCTATGCAACAGCATTTGAACAATCAGGCGCAACAAATCCAATCAATGTTCAGGGTGCTCCAAATAATTTATATGCCATATTGCCTACTAATGCTAATTGGGTCAGAGGCACAGGATTTTCTACAGCTACTGGCACAATAACAAGTGTAGAGATGGCTATGGACTATCATAGGGTTGGCACTTATGCTAATGACATGATAAGGCTGCGTTATTTGATTGGCGCAGCTGCAGGAGCTACTACTCAGAATTACTATGATGCATCATCTGATATTACTGTTTACAAAGATGTGACTGCCGATAGGGCATGGGCATGGAGCGATATAACAAATATGAAAGTTGAAGCAAGTTTCAGAAAAAGTGGAGCAGTGGACAACCTAGATTGGTATGTTGATGGGTTATGGGTCAGGGTGTGCCATACGTAAGATGAAAGCTCAAATATTCTCCCTTGATTTGATAATTGCATCTGGGATTTTTATAGTTGTGCTGCTTTCAATAGCCTGGGCTTGGGATTATTCCAATGAAAAAATCTCCATTGATGAAAGGAGAAATGATTTGGAAATAATCGCAAGAAACGCCTTAGATTCTTTAATCAAGACAGAAGGAGATCCAGGCAGCTGGAATGAGCTAGCTGAAGCAGATTTCAACGAAAACAATGTTTATTCTTTAGGCCTGGTCAAAAATAACTTTGGCCAGAATGTTCTTGACTCAGATAAGATCCAAAAATTGGTTGATCTAGAAGCAACAAAATATGGGACATTCAAAAAGATACTTGGTATTTTAGGCCCTGGTTATGAGTTTGAATTAAAAGTATCTATATGGGCTGGCAGCAGTTATTCTGATACATACACAATTGGCTTAACACCTATTGCTAATACAAAAAACATAGTTAATATTGACAGATTTGTTTTGCTGGATGGTGATTTTGCCAAAATCAATATCAAGGTGTGGGAAAATGAATAATAAAGCCATAATATTTACTTTAGATGCGATATTAGCGATCTTAGCTGTCTCTTCTATAATAATTGCTTCCCAGTTTTATTTATCAAAAACAAATATATTTTATGGCCAACAAGATATCTATAAGATGTCAACAGACAGTCTTACTGTCCTGGAAAAAAGCAGAACATTAGAAAATGCAGTCAAGGCTAGCAGTACATCAGCTATACAGAATTATTTGGCTTCTTTACCTAACCAAATCTGCGCAACCATCACAGTTTACGATAAAAACTCAGTTAGTTTGCTCTCTGCCACTAAAACTGATTGCGCAGCTTCAGACATAAACAGTATAGCAAGGCGCTGCTTCATATCTAATTTTGAAAGCTATTATGCGGAGATGATTGCATGGTACAAATAAGGCGAATATTCGAATGTGCCAGCAAGTATGTTGTCCTTATATGGATGATTGGCAATATCCTAGCATTGCCAGCAGCAGCTGCATACAACCAAGAGCCTGATTATGTCTCAAAAGAGATTCAAAAAGAGGATATCAACACAGGAATTTTCGGCAAGGTTGATCCTATAAATAAGGGTTATGCTAACAGTAAGAATGAAAGAGTTATTTTATTAAATGAAGGACTAACCAATAAATCAATAATCAATAAGGAGAATATCCCAACAAAAACAGAAAAACCAATAGTTTGGATTTATATCATTTGGCTGTTGATAATTGTTCTGGGTTTAACATTGATAAAAACCAACAAAAAAGGAGTGTTATTCACTGTTGCTGCAGTCATGTTATCTGCTTCTTTAGCCCTTTTGACATATTCTTATCTTGACAGGAATAAAGATTTGCAAAATACACTTACCACATCTTTAGTTGGTGAAAACCTCAATTATATCACAGATGACATTATACGCAATGCTTATTGGGATTTACTATGGCTCAATCTAAGCAGCGTTGAGAGGTTAGATCCATTTGTAACAATAAAGTTTGATAGGGCAGGGCAGCTTTCATCCCTTATAGACCATCAATTGCTCATGGACAACTACAAGAGCTTCATACAAACAACCTATGCAGGCCTTAGCAAAATAAACATCGAGCTTACTGATTTTTACCCTAAATTTATGATTATTCCTTTCAACAGCAGCTATACTATAAACAGGACAACAATGATCTTTTACAGCAACAGCACATCTTCACTAGCATCTATAGCACTAACACTGGCAGTTGACCAAATCAGGGATGATGAACTAACTAATTCAACTCCAAGCGATACTGGTAGTGTGATAATAACTGTAAATGCATATGATACAGCGGGGCTTGACCTCTTTCAAGGCAGCCCAAAAACTGTAAACTTGGATCCTGCGCAGATAAATTCTCCCTATGAAGTAATCTTCCAAAGCGCTGATTTTAAGGTGTTCTTTGGAGCTTATAATGGCAATGATGGTGTTTTGAGAGTAGAGGTCAATAACCTAGCTGCGAATATAACTCAGTTGGATATAACATACGCATCAAATGAAACATTAACAATAAAACCAGAAGCAAAACTAAATATTACTAAATTAGATAAGTTTAATAAACAAACAGATGTGGTGTTATATGAAGGATAGAAAGTTATTTAAATGTAGAAGTTCCATAATCAAGATGGTTAAATGTAAAAAAAGGAGCGGTTATTATGGCTGAAAAGTATATCATTGAAAAAGGATACGCATATTTCAGGCTTTTTGTCAATCTGATTGTCTTTGTATGCCTATTGGTGCTCTTGTTCTTTGTGGAGCTAAGGAGTATAAAGCTGCAAATTGGGATTATACCTGGATTAGTTCCTGTATTGCTCATATCTGCTCTTCTTTTGATATTCGGGCTTTTAACCTTATTTCCGCAGTATGATAAGTTTGTTGGGGTAACTTTGATCATATTTGGCAGCATCATCTTCACACATAATCTTACTGATTATCTTAGGTCAGGCATTTCAAGCTTTAATCTGGCCATAGAGTTTTTAATGTCAATAGTCTTATTTATGTATGGATTGGATTTAAGGCTTAAGAAAGGGTCTTTTGTTTCATTGAGCATTTTAGCAGATAAATTCAGATAAAAAAAGAGGTGGGTTAAGATAGAAGGAATCGGCTTATACATAATTATTAGTTTAGCAGTAATCCTTGTTGTCCTTTCAGTTATCCTAGTGATTAAAAGAGGAAGTGACATTAGCGCCAAGAAAAAGGTATTGAACGCTTTCAAAGACAAAGGTTACATAATTGAAGAAGAAAAAGAGGACAGAAAGACCCAGGAAAGAAAAATAGTTGATGAGCTTATCTTCTTTGCAGGAGCTATATTGATGGTAGTTGGTTTTCTCAAAGAAAACTATTATATTTTGGCTATTGGCCTGGCTTTGATGTTTGCGTCAATATCCCTGCTCCATATGCTTCTTAAGCTGCCAAAAGAAGGAGCCAGCGCTAAAAAAGAAAGAAAGATTGTCAGTAGGGTAGATGTGATATTAAAGAAAGAAGAGGCATTGAAACAGAAAGAAGCTATGCTCAAAAAAGAGATTGAAGATATTTACAGGAAAGCCCAGGAATTAAGAGGAAAAGAGATTGCGCTTAATAAAAAATCAGATGAGATAAAGAAAAAAGAGGCTGCTTTGAATCAAAAACCCACGATCATTATTGAAAAAGGGCTTGAAGATGACGTAAAGAAGGTCTTGCAGCTCACAGATACATTATTGGAAAAACTGCCTGATGAAGAGATTGAAAAATTCGCGAAAACAAAAGAGTTTGAATTATACAAAAAAGTGATGAAAGAGATAAGATAAGATGGGATTATTGGATAAGCTGGAAACAAAAGGAAATATTCCAAAAAAAGATAAAGAGCAGTCTCCAGAAAAAGAATTTGTCACTTATCTTGACAAGATGTATTATCAGATCAGCGAAGGCAAAAGCATAAAATTAAAAAACTTAGCATACAGCTTAAAGATGCCTCTTAAGCAAACAGAGGAATACGCAAAGCTTCTGGATAAGCAGGGGCTTGCCAAGCTTTATTATCCTGCTTTTGGCTCTCCAGTATTGAAAAGTATTGAGCAAAAACAAACTATCAAAGCAAAAAATAAAAACCTTAGATTGGTCATTTTTACAATAATAGTGGTTGTTATAACAGCAGCAATCGTCTATTTGCTGCAAAAAGGGCTGTTGGTCAAAAATGGATGAAAAAAAATTGCTTGAAAAATACACTGTCCTAGCAGACAATGTTGCTGCAACAGTGCAGATATGGTCTCTGCCAACAGAGAACATCCCCATTTATGAGCTGATAACGCCTAATCTAGGGCCAGGGACTGAAGCTTTGATAAGCTCATTGATTGATGAGTTAGCTGCAAATGTTCCGATTGAAATCGAGGATGTTACAGACACAAAAAAGATTGAAAAGCTAAGGCAGGATTTTTATTCGCAGATCAGGAAAGTAGTTGCATTAAAATTGCCGGATCAGGACAAAAAAAGGATAGACACTTTAGCAGGGATTATTTTGCATCGTATGTATGGCCTTGGCTTTATTGAGATAATCCTTGCTGACAACTGGCTTGAAGAGATAACGATCAATGGAAGCACAGAGCCCATCTCTGTCTATCATAAGAAGTATGGGTGGTGCAAGACACAAAAAAGGTTGCAGAATGAGGAAGAGATTTATAATTTCTCTTCCCAGATCGGCAGAAAAGTTGGCCGCGAAATTAGTTCTTTAAATCCGATAATGGATGCGCATCTTCTTACAGGTGACAGGGTAGCCTCCACATTATTTCCGATATCCACCTGCGGCAACACCATTACGATAAGAAGATTTGCAAGAAACCCGTGGACAGCTGTCCATTTTATTGACCCTGCTGAAAATACCCTGTCAAAAGAGATCGCAGCATTTTTATGGATGGCAATGCAATATGAGTTGAATATTTTGGTTGCTGGCGGCACAGCTTCAGGAAAGACCTCTATGCTTAATTCCATCTGCTGCTTTATCCCTCCTACTCAAAGGATTATATCAATAGAAGACACTCGTGAAATTACCTTGCCTGAAAACCTACATTGGAATTGGGTTCCGATGACAAGCCGCAACAAAAATCCAGAAGGCCAGGGCGAAGTTACGATGCTCGATCTGATGGTTGCCAGCTTAAGGATGAGGCCTGACAGGATAATTGTAGGAGAAGTAAGAAGAAGAGAGCAGGCAGAAGCGATGTTTGAAGCGATGCACACCGGCCATAGTGTTTACTGCACAATACACGCTGATACAGCTGAGCAGGTCAAAAGGAGATTGATAGAGCCTCCAATCAGCATACCCAAGCAGGAAGTTGAAGCGCTGCAGCTTGTATTGATACAATACAGGGACAGAAGAAAAGGCATCAGAAGGACTCTTGAGCTTGCTGAGATATTAAACACCACAGACAAAGAGCTGCAGCTTAACTATCTCTATAGGTGGCGCCCAAAAACTGATGCATTTGAAAAAGTGAATGAAAGCATAAGGGTCATTGAGGACCTAAACTTGCATACTGGAATGACTTTGAAAGAGCTTAACCAGGACTTAAAGCAGAAGCAGAATATCTTGCAGTGGATGCTTGACAATAACCTAAAAGACATTGATGATGTTGGAAAGGTCATGCGGGTTTATTACAAAAACCAGGATGAGCTGATAGGGCTTGTAGACAAGAAAAAGAAACCGGATTTCCTATAAGATGATCCCTTTAATGGTTATACAGCCAGGCAAGAATGTTACCAAGCCGTTTATCGGCCTTGGCTATGTCGTTGCAAGGCTTTTTCCAGGCCTCAAATATGACCTCAAGCAAACAGATATAAATGCTGACGATGGAGAGTATATCTCAGCTTCATTGATCAATTCTTTCTTATTTTTTTTGATTTTCTTTTGCTTATTGTTTGTGCTTAGCTATAAGGTCCAGATGAAAGATATTGCAGGTTCATTGATGATAAGCTTATCATCTTCTTTGGGCATATTTATATTGATCTTATTTGCTCTAGTCAGGTATCCAAAGATTATTGCTGGAAAAAAAGCAGAGCAGATTGACAAAAATCTTATTTTTGCATTAAAAGATTTGCTTTTGCAGATCAGCTCTGGTGTTTCTTTATACAATGCTTTAGTTAATATATCAAAAGCAGGCTATGGGACCAGCTCTTATGAGTTTGAAAAAGTCGCTAAAGCAGTTAGCACAGGCCAGTCAATGGAAAAAGCCTTAGAGAGATTAGCGATTGAAAGCAAATCCGAATATCTTCGAAGAACATCATGGCAGCTTATCAATACATTAAAAGCAGGAGCCAGCCTTAAAGGAGCTTTAAGGTCAATTATTGATGATCTGACTGTAGACCAAAGAGCAAAGATAAGGGACTATGCGCATGAGCTTAATCTTTGGAGCTTGGTGTATATGTTATTTGCAGTAGCCATCCCAACAATTGGCTCCACTTTACTTGTTATATTATCATCATTTGCAGCTGTTGGATTGACAAAATCAAGCTTTATTTTATTCTTGGTTTTATGTTTTTTTGTCCAGTATGTTTTGATTGGATTTATCAGGGCAAGAAGGCCAATTGTAAATATTTAAATCAGCTATATAAAATGGAAGCAAAACAGAGGATATATTGCACTTTTGCAAAATTATTGCCAAGAACATATAGAGAGCATTTTAAGATTCTTTTAAGATATAGTGGTGAGGATGCTAGCGCTGAAGCATGGCTTGGCTCAGCTACATTATTGGCTATACTCCTGTTCGTTTTGGTTTTGATAATCCCTCAAAATATTTTCGGGTTTTTTCAGATCTCTTATCTTATATTTGCCATGATTGCGTTCTTTTTAGCCCAGCTTAGTGCTTATATGATAATCTACTTTAAAGTTGAGGACCGCAGAAAAAGAGTTGAAAAAGTTCTTCCAGATGCATTGCAGCTTATTTCAGCTAATCTAAGGGCAGGCATCACTCCTTTCAGGGCATTGCAGCTAGCTGCAAGAAAAGAATTTGGGCCATTAGAAGAAGAGATAAGATACGCAACTGCTAAATCACTAGGCACAGAATCATTTTCTGATACTTTGCTTAAGATGACTGACCGGATCAAGAGTGATATGCTTGACAGGGCAATGAAATTATTCACAACTGCGATGAAATCAGGCGGCCATCTGGCAAAGCTCCTTGAAGAGCTTGCTATTGATATTGCAGAGACAAACTCATTGAAAAAAGAGCTGACAACAAATACAAAAACATATACTATGTTTATTATGTTCACAATAATCCTTGGAGCTCCCTTATTGCTTGCAATATCAATCTATTTTGTTGATGTCATAACTGCGATGCAAGCCAAGACAGGAGCCTCAACAGCTGGGTTTGGAATGTCTTTTTTGGCAGGTGAAGTAGCAATAACCCCTGATTTCCTGACTAAAGTGTCGATTGGAATGTTGATAATGACCGGCCTTTTGGCTAGCATGCTTCTTGGCGTAATAACAGAAGGCAAAGCAAAATATGGCTTAAGGTATTCATTGATAATAATTGTTGCTGCGCTTGTTATGTTTGCAATCTCAAAGTATGTTATTGGATTGTTTTTTGGGAGTATGTTTTAAAGCCCGTAAAGTAAATATTTAACTGAATATACACAGAAAAATCCAGCCATGGCGTTGATGAGGCAAAACAGGTTCGTATACGCAGTATACGGTTCTGTTTTGACGAGTAGGATTTTGCCGTTTTTTTAAGGCAAAATCCGTCAACCGCCACGGATGGCTGGATTTTTCTTGAATGAACAAACTAATAAGTTGAAAACTTGACTTAACAAAACCGATAAGTTTAAATATAAGATAGTATATTAGTATACTAAAACATATATTAACAATATAAACAAAAGAGGTGATAAAATGAGAAAAGCACAAGCAGCTACAGAATACCTTATAGTTCTAGCAGTTGTGATAATTATCGCACTGATAGTAATTGGTGTAATGGGAGGTATTCCTGGAATAGGAGCTGGAGCGCGAGGAAGAGCAAGCGCAGCTTACTGGAGCACTGCTGATATAGCCATACCATCATATGCAAATTCTGCAACAACTGGATGGAGTATCAATGTAAAGAATAATATAAGAAACACAGTAACAATAACAGCACTTACAATTGATGGAGACGCACCAGCCGTTGGTGTATTACCATTAACATTGGCAGCAGGAGGCACTGGAAGCATTTCAATAACAGCAACACCTGCATGCACAGCAACACAAGCATTCAGTTCTGGTGTTGAAATAACTTATACAGACAGCGCAACAGGAGCAAGCTATACCTTTACAGGAGACGGAACAAAATTAGAAGGAACCTGTGCAACGTAAATAATTTATTTTTTTATTTTTTTTCTTTCGCCAACTTGCTGTTATCTTGCTCACTTGATCCTTTCTTTACAACATCTTCAGCTTGTTCAATTATTTTTTCTGCTTTATCAACGGATTCTTTGATGCTTTCTTTTGTTAATTCTTTTTGTTCTCCGCCGATTTTTTCATTGCCATAAAAATCTATGTTTCTGGAGCTCCACAACTCTTTAAGAGAGTTTTTAGACAGATTCAGGAGTTCTTCAGCGCGCTTTCTCCTTTCTGTATGCCCTTCTTTTGTTTTTCCATTTAAGCTAGATGTTAAATATACAATTGCCGATTCTACAGCATGGTATGCAAGCCCAGCAACTCCTGTTAAGTCATCTTTTTCTAATAAATCATTTGCTGATTTAAGCAGGTCTTTAGCGCGTTTTAATTGATCCATATCCTTTCCCCCTCTTTAGACAGCATCTTTTCAATATTTTCCACTAACTTTTCATCTATTTTAACGCCAATTTTTCTTTTTAAGATGGTGGTTTTGTTGCGCAGGATGGAATGAATCTCGCCAAGTGTTGTTTTAGCTAGCTCAAAAAAGTATATTCTAGCTTCGCTTTTTAGAGATTCTGCTTTTTTTAAAAAAACTTTTGCTTGATTCAACCTATGGATCATATAAGGTTTGGGTATCGATTCAATTTTGCTTAGCAGATCAAACATATCTCCTTTATACCATATCCCATTGATCAAAGATTCAATGACTACAAAATCATTCAGATTAAGGAAATCTGATTGGGCGTGGTTATGAATTTCAACTTTGCGCTGATAATCCAAGTTCAATCCCCCAATTTTTTTATCTCCAACAATGCACACATCGATATCAGAATCAGCCGTTTCTTTATTATAAGCAACACTCCCAAAAATAATGAACAATTCAACTTTTTCTTTGATTTGGGCAAATACCAAATCTACAATGTTTTTTGATTTTGGATTGAGGTTCCCCTGCTTCTCAATCATGAATACCTCAAAAAGCTTTTTATTTAGATTATGGCTTGGGTTTATCCTGTATGTTTTTTTTCGTTTTTTGTTCAGTTCAAGAATAAGCCTGTTTTTTACCAGATTCTTATTTATTCTTAATATGTTTGATTTGGAAATGTTTAATTCATTCGATAAATCAGTGAGCCCAAAAGAAAGATATGGCCTGAGCACCAAATGCCTTAATATCTGTATGCTGTTTTTTGAGCCTAAAATTTGTTCTATTTTTAGTACCATACGTTCTGTTAATAGAACCATCTATTTAAATCTTTTTGTTTTAAAACTTTCTTATCTCTTTTAGCTCATTAAATCTTTTTTCAATATCAGCTTGATTTATCTTTTTTAGATTGTTCAGGCTAAAGTCTTCTGCATTGAAGCTTGCAATAACAGAAGCATAGACAATAGCTTTTCTTAAATTTGCTTCAGAATGGTCTTTTGTTTTTGCCAAATAGCCTATTAAGGCTCCTCCAAATGAATCTCCGCAGCCAGTCGGATCTTTAACTGTTTCTAATGGATAGCCAGGAGCATTGAAATGCTTGTCTTTTGTAAATAATAAAGCGCCATGCTCTCCTTTCTTGATTATAACAGCTTTTGGGCCTAATTCCAAAGCCTGGTTTGCTGCTTTAACCAGATTAAGTGTCTTAAAAAGCTGCCTTGCCTCTCCATCATTTAAAACCAAAATGTCTGTTTTTTTGATTACATCCAATAATCTGTCTTTTTTATGCTCAATCCAGAAATTCATCGTATCAGTTACAACTAATTCTGGTTTGTTTAATTGCTCTAAGACCGCTAACTGTACATCTGGATCTAGGTTGCCCAAGAATGCATATTTTATATCTCTGTATTCAGCAGGCAATTTTGGCTGGAAGCTTTCCAGAACATTGAGCTCTGTTCTCAATGTTTTGGCTTCATTCATATCAAATTCATAATAGCCATTCCATCTGAATGTCTTGTCTCCTTTTTCAACGCCTTTAAGGCAGATATTTCTATTCTTTAACATCTCGTAATGATCTTTAGGAAAATCCTTGCCTATAATTGAAACAATTCCTGGGCTTGAAAAAAAGCTGGCAGCATAAGCAGCATATGTTGCTGATCCGCCTAATGCATCCTTCTGCTTTCCAAAAGGAGTTTCAATGTCATCTAAAGCAATTGTCCCTAATATCAAAGTGTCTGGCATAATGAAAGAAAAATATAAAGTTATATTTAAATATGGTGATTTAAAAACAAATCTATTTAAGCAAATAACTCTCTTAGGGCTTAGAAGGGTAGAATATTACTTTGATACTTGTATTTGGAGAGACCATTACGAAGCTAGATCTAGTCTTATCGGAAAACCATTAGGAGAATACGCAAGTAAATTATTTGCTAAAGTAATAAAGGATAAAATACTTTATTCTTTTCTGATTTAATCATAAAAGAACTGAAGATCGGATTTGATGAAGAAGAGATAAATAATATGTTCAATATATTATTTGTTGCAGGAATATTAAAAAAAGTAGATATTGATAACGGGGATTACCAAAAAGCAAAGAAGATTGGGATCGAAAGAAAGTTACCAACCGGTGATGTTCTTCATGCAGTTATTGCAGCTAAGCATAATGCCATACTAGTTTCTCAAGATAAGCATATACAAAAACTTCAAGATATCGTAAAGACAAAAAAGCCTGAAGAGATTATTTAGATATCCCACCCTCTTTCTTTAGCCATTTCAAGTAGGGCTTGCTCTCTTATCTTGGCCCTTTCTTCATCAGTAGTTTTTCTAGGTGATTTTCCTTTATACTTCATAAACTCCTTTATTAAGTCATCTTTGCTTAGATATTCCAATTTATCTCTAATTGCAGTTCTAATAAATTCAGTTCTAGTACTATAGTTATGCTTTTTTAGATTTTCATCTATATTACTCAACATGGTCTCATCCAATTTAAGACTAATAGCTTCCATTGTAATACTTTGTATATACTAAGTATTATTTAAATCTTCCTGTTTTTCAGGCTTTGGCTACAAACCCCAGAAGTGGCTATAAAACCCCTTGGACACTGGACATGCACGGATAAGGTATATAAATCAGGATTTTCTCTATCAGTTCAAATCATTAAACCAAACCATATATTTAGGATAGAATAGAAAGATTTAAATATAACGTAACCTTAATTAAGATTACAATGCTTACTGAAGAGCCAATAAGAAAGATATTTGGAAAGGTTGAGATAAAGACAATTATAAAGAAAATGCAGGGCAAGAGATTGAAGCAGACTGAGAGAAATTATCTGTACAGGTCAATAAGGCCTAAATTGATAGCTGCGAATATTATATGCCAGGAAAGATTGTTGGAGAAGATAAATAGGGATAACAGAGAAGATGACTCCATAATAGAGTATAACCTATCATCATACGGTTATGATATGGTTTCTGTCCATAAGCAAAAGGCAAAAAAGATTCCAATTGAGGAGCTTATTGCCAGGATTCTGATAAAACACCCTAAAGCAAGGTTTATTGAGGCAATTCCAATCATTATGATAAAAAATAATATTGATAAGTATAAGCTATTAGAGATAGCTACTAGATATGGAATCAAGAATAAGATAGGTTACCTATTGGAGAGCGCTTCTATCATAAAGCCATTGCATAAGGATCTACTGGAATATCTGCGTAAAAATAAGGATGAGGAGATAAGCTATCTAGTTGAAGGAGACTATGATTTCCTTCTTAAAACATCTCCTAAGAGGATTAAGAGCTGGAATCTTCTTGGAAGGTTTTTTGATGAAGATTTTAAGAAGCTTGCCGGGGTGTATCTATGATAGACAAAATGACCTTTTGATATGGCTGAAGGATGTTGATAAAAAGCTTAACAAGAAGATGGTTCTGATTGCTGTAGGTGGCACTGCAATGACCTTGCTTGGGTTAAAGCCCTCTACCAGAGATGTTGATTTCTGTTTAAATTCTTCTGATAAGGCTGATTTTAAGAAAGTTCTTGATGAAAAGTTTATAGTTGATATCTTTGTGGATGGCTATATATTTTCAGAGCAGTTGCCGGATGATTATGAAGAGATATCTAAGGAGATAGTTCGATTAAACAACATAACATTAAAGGTTTTATCTCCTGTCGACATCATAATAACCAAAGCTGCAAGGCTTAATGCAAGAGATGAAGAGGATATAGCCACCCTGTCCAAATATGTTGATAAGAATGAGCTTATCAAAAGATTCAATAATGTTAAAGACAGCTACGCTGGCAATGAAGATGATTTTGCATATCACTTTTCCATTATCTTAAAGAGGTTTTTTAAGTGATTATGAAAGGTAGGTATAAGTTACAAGGAAAAAGCTATGCAACAATTTGCAGATTGGACATCCGAGACTCAAGAATAGACTTCAGTTCAGGCTGGTTAAAACGATAGATATTAGGAATATCAAGCGATAGTATCTGTTTTTTCATATAAACAGAAGGAAACCTTTTGGAAAGCTCTGTCCTTTGTGCTTCTTCCATGACAATTATCATATCAGCCCAATTGAGCTCTTTTTCAGTTACTGGCTTTTCATTATAAAAACCTGCAGATCTGGTTTTGAATCTTTGTTTAAACATCTCTTCAGCAGTCTTGCTCCTGTTCTCGTTCTGGTTGCAGATAAAAAGCACTTTCATAGCTTAAGTATAAGATTGTTTAGGATAAAAAGGTTTTGGTTATGAAAAATATCAAAGGCAGAGTTTTATATGGGCAGAGATAAAAGTGATAGACCAAAATAGGTTTATTGTTGAAGTAAAATTCTGATAAAAGAGATTTCTTTGGATCAAATGCCAAGGAGATTCTGGCAAAAGGTTATTAATCACAAAAGATTCCTGCCCTTATGGAGCAAAAAAGCTTGTGCGACAGGGTTCGTGAACTGGCAAACAGATATCCTGCTGTAAATGAAAAGGCCGCTTATGTATATCATAAGGCAATAAACGAGCCAAAAAGGCTCTATGGAAGATTAAGGGAAGATCCATGGTATTTTGCAAGTGTCGGATCTGCATTCCTAGCGCCGACCCTTATGGCAGGCATTGCTGCATATGGGATGAAAAAGTATAATTATCCTCAGGATACAATAACCAGCTATGCGATATGGACAAAGAATGTTGGATTTTTTGTTGTAAATGTGCCTATGCATCTTTACACTCACAGAAGAAAGTTTGAAAACATAAACGATTGGCTAAAAGAAACACGAACCATAGTCTCTTCAAATCTCTTTGGCCTTGTAGCAAACACAATCGCGCAGCCAATAGCGCATGGCGCTGCCTTAGATTATGATATCCCTGACCCCTTTGCTGTGCTTTTAACATATCCTCCAATAGGTGCCTGTGTAACATACATAAAAGTGCTGTATGATGACCTAATGGGCGCAATTGGCCTGAAGAAAAAGAGTAAAAAGGATTTGCAGCTATAATCTATTACCAATCAAATTTAGGGCAAGGAACAAACTGGATGATGAGTTGAAGGAGAAAGGAGCTGAGAGTTTAGGCGATACTGAACTTCTGGCAATGTTATTACAAAATGGATCTACCTAGGAACAGAGTCAGTTTTTCGGATAAGTATTCAACCTTACTCTAAAGTCTCCTGCTCTAGTCTTTTATCAATTATTTTTTTAAATTTTGAGTCTTTCTCAATCCCAATGGAATTCCTTCCCATCCTCTTGGCTACAACTGAAGTAGTTCCAGACCCAACAAAAGGATCTAGAACAGTATCTCCTGGTTTTGAGCAGCATAATATCACTCTTCTCAACAATTCCTCTGGCTTTTGTGTTGGATGCTGACCTGCCCATTTTTCTTTTTTAGGCGTTAATGGAATGCTCCACACATTTCTTGTTTGTCTCCCTTTTGGGTTTATTTGATCTGCAATTAGATTCTTTGTATCTTCATAATTAAAAGTCCATCTTTTTCCTTTGCCATTTTTGGAAGCCCATATCAGATGCTCTGTGCTTTCAGTGAACATTCTACAGGTTATATTTGGCTGGGCATTTGGCTTAAACCACACTATAGAATTATTTATTTTTACATCTTCGATATGCTGTAAAATAAATCCAACCTGATAGATATTATGGAAGCTACCACAAATCCATAAACTGCCGCCATGTTTCAAAACCCTTAATGCTTCTTTAATCCATGTCTGATTAAATTGAAGATATCCATCCTTAGAAAACATATCCCATTCTTCCTGCATGGTAATATGTTTGCTGTATTTCCAGCCTAACCCTTTTTTCTTAGACATGTTATAAGGAGGATCAGCAAATACTAAGTCTATTGATTCAGAGGGAATTTTTGGAAGAATTTCAAGACAATCACCACAATAGATCTTAGCATATATCTTTTGGTTAGAATTTGGATAGTAAGGAAGTAAATCCAACGAATGCATTGGATCCTTAAGGTCTTAGGTAAACTGTATTTAAATATTTGTTACGGGATTTTGTAACGTGTTACGTTAAAGAGAATAAATCCACAAATTACTTAAGAACCAAATATTTTCCTCTCTCTTTGAATTTTAATATCCTTTTATCTCTCAATATCTGCAGTTGTTGCCTTATCTTAGCTTTTATATAATTGTTATTTGGATGTCCTTTTGCAAGCTCTTCCTCGTATTCGTAAACCTCCTGAAGAGCAAATTGCTGTTTTCCTAAAGAACGGACTATCCTTAAAATATCTACTGTCCATCCTCTTTCGGGTAAGGGAATATTCTCGATAAAACTTATCTTTTTCCATTGGTTATTAACTAATCTTTTACTATGAACTGTGCCATCTTCTACAATCCAAATCTTTCCTTCGGGAGGTATTTTATCTAAGGATATATTACAACCAATCCACCCAGCTCTTCTAGCGTTTTCTGAGAGGGGTTTTCTTTTTTTAATAATTGATTCAGTAAAAAAGAAATAAGGAATTAGGAAGAGGTTGTTGATGTAATAATCCATATTATAGTGTAAATGAAATAAGGGGACGCCCCTTATAATCCCCTCCCGCCTTCGCTACTCGTCAA
>CAZKBD010000026.1:5012-20091 GCA_964550945.1 uncultured Methanosarcinales archaeon | reverse complement strand
AGTTAGAACTATTTAAGAATTGGAAAAATTAAGAATTAATTTTTCCTTTCTTGGTACCATTATTGTTGTTGCCGAGAACAAGAACAACATAAAATTATTTAACTCAGTCAAAAACAGAAACATTTATATACTTGCACGTTTGCACAAATACGCAAATGGTAAACCTAAAGGAAAAATCAATGTTTTACAAGGCATTAAGCGAGCCAATTAGGCTGCAGATCATAGATTGCCTCATAAAAAATCACTGCGCCTGTATCTGTGAGCTGACAAAATCGATAAAAAGAGACCAGTCAGTTGTATTCAGGCATATCCAAATCCTGGAAAACGCAGGTATTGTGGAAACAAAAAAACAGGCTAATTTCCTTATCTGCTGCATAAAGGACAAAGAAAAAATAAAGAAATATCTGGAGGAATAAAATGGCAAAGAAAAAAGGAATTTTTAAGAAAATAACTGAAAAGATAGACAAGAAGATGAAAGAGAAGAGCAATAAATGCTGCTGTTGCGGCAGCCAGGAAGAAGATACATGCTGCAAGTAATTGTAGACTGGATCGTGTACAAAGTTCTAGGGCTAAGTGTAAACTCAAAGATAGCACAGTCCCTTAACTTTTTTATTTATGATGCTATAAAAATAATCCTGTTACTATTCGTGATGATAGCAATAATAGGGTTTCTAAGGACCTATATCTCCCAGGATAAGATCAAAAAATGGCTATCAAGAACAAAGTTAGGCATGGGCAATCTAGCAGCTTCATTATTCGGAGCCATAACTCCCTTCTGTTCATGCTCTTCTATCCCATTATTCCTTAGCTTTTTAAAAGCAGGCATACCTTTAGGCATAACCTTCTCATTTTTGATAACCTCACCTATAATCAATGAGTATCTTGTTGTATTGATGCTGGGCTTCTTTGGATGGAAAATCACTTTAGCATATATTCTAAGCGGCATTTTCATAGGTGTTTTATCAGGCATTATTTTAGGTAAGATGAAACTTGAGAAGCATCTTGTTAAAGACGTAACTTCTAACTCACAGATAAAAGAGGCTAAATACAGCAACATCAAAGACAGGATAACATTTGGAATCAATGAATCAAAAGAGATGGTAAATAAATTATGGTTCTGGGTGTTATTTGGAGTGGCAATTGGTGCTTTAGTCCATAACTATATTCCAGAAGAGGTTATCCATAAGGCAATAACCAATGTAGGGCCATTCGCAGTTCCAATTGCAGTTTTGATAGGCATTCCAATATATGGCAGTTGCGCAGCAATAGTTCCAATTGCAGTTGTTTTGTTCCAAAAGGGAGTTCCATTAGGCACTGCTTTAGCATTCATGATGGCAGTGTCTGCATTAAGCCTGCCAGAAGCAATAATACTTAGAAGAGCAATGAAATTAAAGTTAATAGCAATATTCTTTGGTATTGTAGCACTGGGAATAATCTTCACAGGCTATTTGTTTAATATTTTGCAGGTGGTATTTGTTTAAGTAGAACATTCTCAAAAATTGGTTGCGAGAGATTTAGTATCTTTTTTTATGATGAGCAGAAACAAATTCTGATTAATAACCACATCGGTGCTTTTTTTTTGCTCTGTCTATTGCCCTATAACTAGCCATGATATCGCTTGCTAATAATCTAAAAAGAGAGGTAGTAGTTAATTGAGTGGGAGTTTCTACATGGCCAGCTACTAACTTATCCCCTGCCAGGGTTACGTCAGGCAAGGTTGCAGCTGCCAAGCCCATTTTTGCAACCAGATCGTCATATTTTTCATGCCCCATTTGTAGAATCTGTGGAAACATATTAGCTAGGGGTTGTATTTCTTTCCGTTCAAATAGGACCAACCCCTCTAAAGGATAGCCTCCTGAGATTAACTTTACATCACCAAGACTTAGGCCATATTCCCTCATCTTATCAACAAAATAAACTCCTTCTCTTAAACCAACAATTCCTCCAGGGAGAGAATAACTATACTCTACAGCCTCAAAGCTACATTTAGGTGGTAGCTGGTAGCTAACTGATTGGTCTTTTAATACATGTGCGTCTAATCCATTATGGAGCGTATAAAGCCCCGACAAAACAATCAAAGGTATGTTTTGATGAATTTCTCTTAAAGCCCTATAAAACTCATCAAACTCTCTTCTAACATGTCTGAATGGTTCTACTATAATGACGCTTGGTGTATGGCCTAATGCTTCATCTATTGAGTCTGCTGTTGGAAATCTCTCAAGAGAAACAGTATTTTGTTCTTGACCAGCTGGAATTAAAGAGAACATTTGTTCAGGGTTACCGATATAAACATACCTTGTAGGTTCTTCGCTTGCCATAAAGAATTGTAAACCAGAAATCATTTAAATATCTTTCTATTTTAACTACTTATTAATTGTAAATCTACTCGGTGGTAAACCTCATTCTAACAACAGCCTAATAAACTTCTCTCCTTTTACAGTCCCATAACTTCCTTTTTCACAAGAAAACTCATCAAAACCAGCAACATTATCAGCTTTCTCTCCTGGCTTGTAGATCACAAAAGGAACAGGCTCTGCAACATGCGCCTTTGTTTTTACTGGTGTTGGATGGTCTGTCAGCACAGCAATAGCCACATCATCATCTACTTTCTCCAAAACCCTTCCAACTAATCTTCTATCAAAATCTTCTAGTGTCTTGATCTTTAACTTCAAATCTCCTGCATGGCTTGCTTCATCCGGCGCTTCAACATGGACAAAGACAATATCATATTTATTAAGCGCATTGATTGCAGCATCTGCCTTTGCTTCATAATTTGTGTCATAAAGCCCTGTTGCTCCTTTGACTTTTATTGGCTCTAAACCAGCCAATGCACCTACACCAAATATCACATCAACAGCAGAAATAACAGCGCCTTTCAAGCCAAACAATTCTTTATAACTTTTCATATTTGACCTTTTCCCAGGCGACCACGGCCAGATCATGTTAGCTGGATTTTTTCCAGCTTTAATCCTATTGATGTTTATAGGGTGCCTCTCTAATATAATCTTTGAGTCTAATATCATCTTATTCAGCATATCTGCTATTCTTTTTGATTCTTTATTTTTTGGCTTGATCATCACATCAGAAATCTTGGCGCCAGTCACATCATGAGGGGGTGTGCAATCTAAATCAAGATCAAAATCAATATTTTTCAATAATAATATATGCCTATAGCTGACACCATTAAAAAATTCAATATCTTTTTTTCCAAAATTTTCACTAATCAATTTGATGAGTTCTTTAGCTTCATCATTGGATATATGTCCAGAGGAATAATCCTTTAAGATTCCATGATCCTCTGTTATCAAGTTGCATCTGAACGCATAATCATTTTTCCCTAGTTTAATGCCCATTGCAGCTGCTTCAACAGGCCCTCTTCCACAATAGCAATCCTTTGGATTATACCCGAAGATAGATAGATTAGCTACATCTGAACCCGGAGGTATGTTTTCAGGTATTGTAACCAACTTCCCGCACCTTCCTTTCTTAGCAAGCTTATCCATATTAGGAATTTTAGCAGCTTGCAAGGGGGTTTTGCCATCTAACTCTTTCAGCTTATGGTCAGCCATTCCATCTCCGATCAATACAAGGTGTTTCATATTGTAAGTTTTAGTCCCCACAATCCCCTTTTCTTAGCTGATTTATCTATTTCTTTGCTAACTTCTTCGCTAAACAATTCTTCTCCACATTTTTTACATATTTCAGCTTCAAACTTACCTAAGTTAATCCCATAGAGATCAAAATTTACCTTTTTATTGGTAACCTCCCCACCACAATCACATCTATTTCCTTTCATCCTTTCGCCTTACAAATTTTTCTATCAAAAATTCCTTGAATTGCTTATAATCTAACTTTATCTCAACATAATCCTCTTTCTTGTTATCAAGCCCTTTCAATGACTCTGTAATTTCCGTTTTAATGCCTAATTTCTTTAGCTCTTCAGGAAACTTTGAAGGGTGTGCTGTCTCTAATAAGACAGATTTATCATACTCGCCATCATACCTTTTTAAAGCCATCCATCCGACTGCGCCATGCGGCTCTAGTATTATCCCTTTTTTATTAGCATCCTTGATGCCATCAACAGTATCTTTATCATTAACGCTAATTGCAAACATATCCTCATGTATTCTTTTCATGTCAGGCATCTTTACAATATTGCCTTTTTCATCCATCTGGCCATTATACAAATCGACCAATCTAGCCAGATTGCTCGGATGGCCAACATTCATCGCATTGCTTAAGCAATTCCTAGATGGTTTTATTGGCTTGTATTGTTTTTTTTCAAAAAATATAGGAACTTCATCATTTTCATTTACAGCCACAACAAATTTGTCTATTGGCAAGCCCATCTTCTTAGCTAATAAGCCACCCATAAGATTCCCAAAATTGCCTGATGGAACGCTAAACACTATCTTTTCCTTATCCTCAGCAATCTTAGAATAGCCATAAAAATAATAAACAGACTGGGGCAATAGCCGTCCAATATTGATAGAGTTTGCGCTGCTTAGATTTATGCTGCTTAATTCAGGATCTACAAACGCTTCCTTCACCAACGCCTGGCAGTCATCAAATTTTGCCTTCAAAACAATTGGATGTATATTCTTTCCTAGTGTAGTCATCTGTTTTCTCTGCCTGTCGCTAATCTCATCGCAAGGCATTAAAATGACAACATCAATATTTTTCATTCCATAAAATGCGTTTGCAACAGCTCCGCCAGTATCTCCTGATGTGGCAACCAGGATAACTAGCTTTTCTTTTTCCTTTGCCATGAAATACTGCATCCACCTTGCCATCATTCTGGCTGCAAAATCCTTAAAAGAAGCAGTTGGGCCATGGTCTAATCTAACAATGAAATCTTTATCATTAACCTTCTCAACAGGAACCTCAAAATTATAGGCATCTCTGCATAATCTCTTAAGATCTTCTTCTGGAATATCCCCTTTCAAGAATTTTCTTAGGACAATAAACGCAATCTCATGATATTTTTTATTTTTTAATTCCTTGATATCCTTTTCGCTGATTGATGGAATCTTGTCTAGCATAAACAGCCCTTTATCAGGCGCTAATCCTTTTAGCAAGGCCTCGCTAAACCTCACTTTTCCAGCCTTTTTGTTTGTGCTGTGATATCTAATCATAAGCATAATAAAAATAAGCTGGTTATATAAATCTTTTTGTTAACAAAACTCAGCGATTATCTTTGCTCCTAACTTAGAAGTCATATTGTTTATGTCCTTTTTAGGGTTTATCTCTGTAATATCAGCCATCTTGAAGTTCTTCAATAGCTTTAATCTTTGCACAAAATAGATCAACTCGCGAGAGCTTAAGCCGCCAGCCTCAATACAGCTAGTTCCTGGCGCATAAGCAGGATCAACAACATCAATGTCTATTGAGATGTACAGATTAGACCACTGCCTTGAGTTTTCCATTACTGTATCGCAAATCTCCTTAACGCCTGTCTCAAATATCTGCCTCATGCTAAACACCCTTATATTATGTTTTTTTAGGAATTCTATCTCGTCACTGCTCCATTTCCTTGTTCCAATCAGTATTATGTTCTTCGAATCAGCCAATTTTTGGTTAATGATCCCATCCACAAGGTCTTCGGGCATTAAATCGCAGTCAGGATGCGCATCAAATATTATTATCCCGCTATTTTCGTGTGTTTCTGAAAAAGCCTTAAAGCAAGTAAGAGTGATTGAATGATCCCCCCCTATTATTATGCAGCCTTCTTTTTCTTCTTTAATCTTGTTGTAGACGTTATTGAGGGGCTCTTTTTCCTGAATCCTGGCTTCCTCAATCAGATAGCCGCATTTCCTTCCAGTTTCGTTTGAAAGCAGATCATGCAATTCCTTTACAACAACATCAGGCGCGAGTTCAGCTCCAGGTTCTTTCGAATAACCTACCTTTATCAGCTTCATTATGAACAAGGAATCAATTAAATTATTTAAAGTTAATTATAATTAAACTGAACAAAACCTTTATAAATAAAGTCCAAATTCTGATAGCTATGGCAAACGAACCAGTATGCTCATCCTGTAAGAGAAGGATAACTAATGTAGAAGGAAGCACGAGATTCAAGTGCCCTAAATGCGAGAAGACAGAAATTATCCGCTGCAAGCATTGTAGAGAGATAGTGGCTAAATACGCCTGTGATGAATGCGGATTTACAGGTCCAAACTAAAATGGCCAGTGTGATTGTAACGCTAAAGATAATGCCTGAATCTCCAGACAGTGATTTGGATAACATTTCTAATTTGGCTCAAGCTGAAATAAAGAAATTTTCTGGAAGCCATGAAATCAAGGCAGTCCAGGAACCAATAGCATTCGGCCTTAAGGCATTAAATATTATGTTTGTCATGCCAGAGCAGAAAGGCTCAACAGACGAGCTTGAAAAGAAAATCAATAATATTGATGGCGTTAATTCTGTCGAATGCACTGATGTTAGAAGGGCTATTGGCTAACCTCTCTGAACAGCATTAATCGCAGCATCAATATCCTTCTCAGCATAGCCTTGGTTCAATAATCCTTGTTTTAAAGAGTTCATATCATAGCCCTGGCTTGAATAGCTCTTTATATAATCCACAAGCTGGGGATTAGCTGCACCGCCAGCTTTCTTAAAGAATATAAGATATGCTGCATAGCCCATCAATCCGGCAAAAGCAGCTATAGATCCAACCAAAACCAAAATCTTGCTTGTTTCCATTTTATAATTGTCTATAATACCAATTATTTAAATTTTTTGATTATGTTTGTTATCTTCTCTAAGGATATATCGCTCCTAATCCCCTGGACATTGAAATGTGTGCCTGCTGCCATATAACCCAATCCTTTAATTTTTTCTATCAACAGCTCTTTTTTTGGAATTTTTTTGATTTTGTTTCTTTTGATTATCTTATGGACATCATAAAATCCCACATTATTTATTGGAGATTCCTCTTTTATAGTTTTTAAAAAGCTATCCAGCTCTTTATCATTGTTATTTCTTAAAAAATTGCTATATATCTTATCGACTAGATTTTTATCCCATAACCTGCCAAGCCACATTGGCCCAGCACCTTCAAAAAAGCCATGCTCTTCTATTATTTTATCAACATCCTTTTTTCCTTTGCTGCACTGGAAGAATATCCTGAAGTAATGGTCTTTGAAGTAGGAGAATATAGGAATTAATGATTTTTCATATTGGGCGCCGATAAGCTGTATTTTCCTGATTAGGATCCTAAGCCCTATCTCATGCATCAGCTCATTCCGCATAGGAACAGCCCAATACCTTCTCTTGCATACATCTGGGTAAGTTCCAGCCAGGCTGCTTAAGTCAGTTGCAGTTATCGCTAAAATACCCTCTCTTGAAAGCCTTTTTACCGCATTGTCAAGAAAAGGGTTTGGAGTTCCAAAAGGATCAATGTCAATATAATCAAATCCAGTAGAATTAACAAGGAAAAGGTTAGCGTCTTCGTTTTTTATTATTAATTTGTTAGTGATTTTTATTTTATTGGCTTTCAGATTATTATTGATAATTTTTTTAAAATTCTTGTTATTGTCATTTATTGATATGTTTTCTACTATTTTTTTATCTAATTCAAGAATAAACCTTATCGCCCTGATCCCAGAAGCAGCCAATGGATCAGCAATCTGCATATCTTTTTTATCCAAGGAGTTCAGCAGCAAAATAGAGATGTCCCTGTTGTGCTTCATGACTGGGTTATAAAATACAGGCATCTGCTTGCTTATTTTCTCAGCAGCAGGAATGGATATTTTAGCTTTGCCTTCTGTAATCTGGTGCATAAGAATTTTGAAATCATCTTGATTATTTAAATGTTAGTTAAAAAATTAGAAAAATATGGTCATTAATTTCTTGGATTTTCCGGACGAACAGAGTCCACCATCACCTTAAGGTCTTCAATAACTGCCTTTACATCACTAACATACTGCCGGTATTGATCCGGATTCATTGTGTTGATTGAGTCTCTTCTAGATGCATTAACTGCACCCAAACTCCTTAAAGCATACTTTGATCCTATAAGAATTGACACAATAGTCCTATCAACATCATAATGAGGTGTTGGTTCTTCTTTATGATGCTCCGCAAGATAACCATCTAGGGTTCTTAAACCTCCACTGACACCACGTTCAACTGTTTGATATAATGCAAGAGGTGCTTCACCTACAGGTCGGTTATGAGCAATTCCAACCATAGCTTCTAAATTAGCGCCAACTACTCCAAGCAATAATCTATAAACCCCATCATCTCCTGACATTTTTTGATTCACCTTGATTATTAAATCAATAAACACTTACCCAAGTGTAATCAACATCCTTGAATCCATCGCCATTCGCAACAACTCTGACTAAATAATCTCCTTCTGGAACATCCTCTGGAATCTCCCAGAAAAGCCATGCGCTGGATTTTTCTCCTTTGTCAATCTCAATGTTATTGCTGTACAGCACAACATCATCAAAAGAATCAATGATATAAGCATGTACTCTGACATTATCCAGATCCATATCTACATTTCTATCTGGATGTTCTTCTGCATATTCCTCTAAATCATTATTAAGATTCACATGCATCTCTAGTTCCTGGCCTGCTCTAACAGGCTCATCGCTTCTGATAAAACCCAAAGGATTGAATCCAGTCAGCCCTAGAACTAAGAAACAAACAAGAATGCTGCTAAACAACGCTTTTATCTCCATAATAAATCCCCCCAATGTTTTATTTTTACTATTATAGAATGCTAACTTATTTATAAGTGTTATTGTAATAGAAAATATATGATGGATTAGTACCATCCAACCGATACATTTACCTATTAAACCAGGTAATGTTTTATCTTCCAGATAACTCTTTCTGAATCTCTTCAACAATTTCCGGAGTTACTCCCTCACCATCTAATTGGAATCCCTTACTTGTAGGTGAACCATCTGGATGATCCATATATCCTGGTTGATATCTTATGCTAAAATACTCTTTGCCAAATCCTCCATCATCTAAATCAGGATGTGGGGGGTTCCCATCATGAACAATCACTCCAGGAGCTCCATCCATTGTTGTTGGTACGATTTCTACATCGTTTATGCCCATTTTTGCGTACAATTAAGTTATAACATCACTCACTCTAACTGGACTACTAAACTTAAGCCTATATCTAAATCCAGCACCATCATCATCATTAGCTTCATACATTTTATGTCCTCCTCACCCCTAACACCTATAAGAATGCAACTCTATTTTTAAACCTTTTGCCCCTTTTCAATGATTAACATATCCAAAACAGACCAATTCACATAACTAAAACAACCTTCAAAGAATCCTTTGCTTTTGCAACAATCTCAAAACCTTTCTGGATTTCTTCCAAAGGCAATTTATCAGTGATCATATCCTTAACATTAATTTTTTTATTTTTAATCAACTCTAAACTCTCCTTCAAATCAACAGGCGCAGCGCCATAACTTGAAGTTACAGTTATCTCATTTCTCCAGAAATCTGCTGTTGGAACATCAATATTTTTATTAGGAATGGCAAAAAACAGTATCGTTCCTTTCCTATCAATGCAATTAAAAGCCTGCTCAACCGCTTGAATAGCGCCTGTGCATACAATCACTCTGTCTGCTTTAACATCTAGTTTATCTTTTGAAACATCAATCACTTTATCAGCTCCAAACTCTTTTGCTTTTTTTAATCTATATTCGCTAATATCAGTTGCAATAACCTTTGCTCCTTTTAATCTAGCTAAAGCGATATTTAATAACCCAGAAACACCAGAGCCAAGCACTAAAACAGTATGATTTTTCTTAACATTAATAACCCTTTGTCCTCTTACACAGCAAGCTAATGGCTCTATCATCGTTGCTTCTTCATAGCTTACATCTGATGGCAACAAATAAGTTCCATTATCAACATTTATTTTTGGAACTCTGATAAACTCGCTGAAGCCTCCAGGATCATAATTCCCTTTATGCAATGTTTCACAGGCAGTATGATTTCCTTCTAAGCAATATTTGCATTTATTACAAGGAACATGGTGAGAAACAAAAATCCTATCCTTAATTTTATATCTGCTTGATTTAGACTCAACAACCTCTCCAGAGATTTCATGGCCTAGAACTCTTGGCGCTTTCTTTATCCTATACCACTCCATGACATCTGTGCCGCATATTCCAGATGCTTTGACCTTAACTAATATCTCGCCTTCTTTTATCTCAGGCTTTGGCCTTTCTTCTATCCTAACATCTTTATTATTGTAATAAATGCCAACTTTCATTTCTTATAGATCTTAAACCCTTCCTCAACACTTTTGCCGTCATGAACAATCGCTCTAACTGCCTTGATCATCCCTATTGGATTATCGCTTTGGAATATGTTCCTGCCCATATCAACTCCAACAGCTCCATCCTTTATTGCATCAGCAGCCATCTGCAAAGCAGCTTTCTCCTCAACCTTCTTGCCGCCTGCAATCACAACAGGAACATTCCCGCAAGCCTCAACAACCTCATTAAAATTATCGCAATAATAGGTCTTGATAATGTGCGCTCCAATCTCAACACATATCCTGCTCGCTAATCCTAAATACCTTGCATCCCTGGCCATATCCTTTCCAACTGCTGTAACAGCTAAAACAGGAATCCCGTACTCTTCTCCCTCATTAACTAGCTTTGCTAGATTTGCTATGCTCTCTTTTTCATATTCCCCGCCGACATAAACCGAGCAGGTAATTGCAGAGGCATTTATCCTTATAGCGTCTTGGATAGAATTGGTTATTACCTCATTTGATAATTCCTTCAAAATGCTTTGGCCGCCCGACATTCTTAAAACAACCGGCTTGTCCATCTGAGGAGGAATCCAGTTCTTTAAAGCTCCTCTAGTGATCATCAAAGCATCTGCATAAGGCAATAATGGATTTACTGTCTTGCCTAAATTTCTAAGCCCTGTTGTTGGGCCTTGGAAATAGCCGTGATCTACCGCTAACATAACACAATGCCCTGTCTTAGGATTGATTATCCTTGATATCCTGTTTTTCATTCCCCAGTTCATTTTTATAGCCTCCAATTATTCTTTTTTAACAATTAAAAATCCCTTATCAATCAGCCAATGATGAAAATCGTAAGTTGAATGAATGCACTTTGCTTTGCAGATATCCCTTAATTGCTCATATACCTTGCTTCCCTCTTTCTCAGAGGTCATGAGCATCTGTATCTCGCATTTGACATCATTGCAATATTCCCTCCTTTTATATTCTCTCGCCATCTATTCTCCCTCAAACTCAACCATTGTGAACACTTTATACCCTTTTAATTTCTCCTTGCCTTTCAAGTCTGGAAGGTCTATTATGAATGCAACCTCTTCAACAATGCCACCAAGCCTTTCTACAAGTTTTATTGCAGCAGATATTGTGCCACCAGTCGCAATCAGATCGTCTATAATCACACATTTCTCTCCTTTTGAAACAGCATCTTCATGCATCTCAACAGTATTTTTTCCATATTCCAATGTATATTCCTCAGATATTGTTTTATGAGGCAGTTTTCCTTTTTTTCTCACAGGCACAAATCCAATGCCCAATTTATAAGCCAAAACAGCGCCAAATATGAAGCCGCGAGCATCAATAGCTACAACCTTTTTTATATTCCTGTTTTTATATCTGTCATAAAGCTTATCGCAAACATGCTTAAAAGCCTCTCCATCCTGCAATAAGGTAGTGATATCCCTAAACATAACGCCTTCGATAGGCCAATGCGGAACTGTCCTTATCTTTGATTTTATATCCATGAATACCCACCTCTAATCCAAAGAAACCGAGTTGATTTAAATATTTTTTGTAATCTTTTTTCCATAAGTTATAAATAGTATCAAGAGTTATTTGAATTTTTATGGTGGATAAACTAAAAGCGCTGGACATATTAAACAATGAGCGGGATTATGAGGAGAAGCTAGCTAGCGATTTAGAAAGCTATTTTATAATATGCCTAGATTATATTGAAGAATTAACAAAAGAGCAAAAAGAGACAATAAGGAAAAGCCTCACAATCATAATCCGTGATTCTAACAAGCATAGCTATTTATTTAATCAGCTTATTCAGATGGTGACCTATGATGGAGAAGATAACTTCTAAAACAGAGCTGCTGGAAAGGATTAAAGATGTCAGGGCAGTTGAAATGCTAGCCAGGAGAAGGTATGCAGAGGATACAGTTATATTCAAGAACAGCGAGATTACTAGAACCATAAGCGATATTATTAAAGATGAGGATAAACATATAAGATTACTCACCGAATTGGTTAATCTTTTTGAGAAAAAATGAACATCAACAACAAGCATTACAGGACAGTGTGGATGGAACATGATATTGTTAAGATGATAAACCAGCCTTTATTGCCTCATTCTTTCGAGATATACTCAGCAAAGGATTACCAGGATGTGGCTAATGCAATAAAAACAATGATTGTCAGGGGAGCAGGCGCAATCGGAGCAACTGGAGCGTATGGATTAGCCCAGGCTGCTTTGCAGTTTAAAGGAAAAGATCAGAACGAATTCAAAGCCCATATAGAGATAGCGTTAAATCTGCTTCAGTCAACAAGGCCGACTGCCCATGACTTATCCCATGGATTGGCAAAAGTGAATAAATCAATACAACACTCAAAAACAATCGAAGAAGCAAAAAAGAACGCAGCAAAAACCGCTAATGACTATGCTGATTGGAGCGCTGATAACTGCAAAAAGATCGGAGAATATGGTGAAAAGATAATAAAAAATAATTCAAATATTTTGACTCATTGCAATGCTGGTTGGCTTGCGTTTGTTGACTATGGCTCTGCACTAAGCCCCATATATTTGGCAAACAGAAAAGGAAAAAAGGTATTTGTTTATGTGGATGAGACAAGGCCAAGGTGCCAGGGAGCAAGCTTGACAGCATTTGAATTAGGAGAAGAAAATATCCCCCATGCAATAATAGCAGATAACGCAGCTGGATTTTACATGAAAAAAGGGGAGATTGATCTAGTGATAACAGGAGCAGATAGGATTGCAGCAAATGGCGATGCAGCTAACAAGATTGGAACCTATGAAAAGGCTGTTTTAGCCAAAGAAAACAATATTCCTTTCTATATAGCAGCTCCAAGCTCTACAATAGACCTTAAATGCCCGTCAGGAGATGATATCCCTATTGAAGAAAGAAGCCAGGATGAAGTGTTATATGTATGGGGATGGTCTGGCAAAGGCAAACCTGAAAAAGTAAGGATTGCGCCAAAGCACAGCACAGCAAAGAATCCTGCTTTTGATGTAACCCCTGCAAAATACATCAAGGGCATAATAACAGAAAAAGGAATTTTCGAGCCAGATAAGATAAACCACAACTTTTAAAAACAAACTAAGAAATACTCTTTCTATGCAGACAGGTGAATCTATCAGTTGGCTAAAAACCAATAATCTTTATGAAATTGCAAGGGATATTGCTCCAATTTTGAAGAAAGTATTCTCATCATGCTTGGCTGTAAGGGACGAAAAAGTCCTTATAGTTGGAGATACCGGCTTTGAAAATAAGAACATCTCTTCCTTGCTTTCAGGAGCTTATTATCTGGCTGCTGAAGATCTTAAGTTTAACGCAAAGTTAGTGTTACAATCTCCTAAGCGCAGCACAAGCACAGCAGATGAAGATGTTGTGGCATCGCTGGATGAATTAAAAGATCAGGGCATTGTGATCATTACTTTGTCTAACAAATTAGGCAGCCTGGGTGGTTTGGGAAAAAGCTTCAGAAAATTATGCCAAAAAAGGAATCATAGGTTCATATCATCCACGGGCCTTGGAGATATCCCGAATGATAACCTTAACTTAATCCTGCCGGCAATTGACGTTTCCTATAAGACATTGCAGCTTAGGCACGAAATAATCAAAAGTATGTTTGACAACGGAAATGAGGTCCATGTTGAGACAAAAGCAGGAACAGACCTTCACTATAACATCAAGGGAATGAAAGCTGTTTCTGCTGACGGCAATTACTGCCTGCCTGGAAAAGGCGGAAACCTGCCTGCAGGAGAAGTGTATATCCCTCCTAATGGGAAAAGGGTTGAAGGCAAGGTTGTTATTGACGGCAGCTCAAGAAACCATGCAGGAACTGTCCAGATAAAAGATCCTATTGTCCTGACCATAAAAGATGGCTCCATCATTAATATTGAAGGCGGAAAAGAAGCTCAATTGCTGGAAAAATCTCTCGAAATGGCTGCCACAAGAGCAAAGCATCCTTCATCAGTCAGGCGCATAGGCGAGTTAGGCATTGGCATTAACCCAAATGCCAGGATTATCGGAGCAACAATCATAGACGAGAAATCCTTAGGGACAGCCCATATTGCCATTGGCTCAAACTACTGGTTTGGAGGCGATATTTATACAATAATCCACCTAGACCAGATATTCAGGGATCCTATAATCAAAGTTGATGGTGAAATTCTGAAGATATAACTTAGACAAAGATAGTGGCTATGCCTAATGATATTAATTGCCTGAATGTCAGGTTAAATATCATCTTTTCTTCGTATTGCAGTTTTTTAGGTATTTCGTATGGCATTTTGATACCTCCTTGAAATGGGTTTATATATAGATAGAAGAAATTGGATTGTGAGTTTTAGAATTTAGAAACCTTAAAACTTAAAATATCGCATTTGACGTATATAAACTGTTATATACGATTTTCGAGTCCCCTTTCTACCTGCTGTAGAAACTTTCTGAATAAAGCAAGGGTTTAGTAGTGCGTTTTTAAAATACCATATAGAAAAATTAGGCGTATATGCTTGTACCTGATACCTTTGGACTAGACAACCTTACTCATTTCTAATTACAGAAATTACACAACTACAACTTATCATCTCTTGGATGAGCAAGATCATACATCGATACCTGGTGCATAGTTCCACTCCTTAATTGATCCATAACTACTTTTGGCGAGGTTCCTTCCAACTGAAAACTATCCTTAAAGGGATTCAATGCTAATTGAATAAGTTGTGAATTAGGAAGAGATGTTGCCAATCTCGCATAAAAATTAAACATCACAAATGGAATACCCATCGGATCAAGTATAGCTTCAGGTTTTAC
>CAZKBD010000026.1:0-5002 GCA_964550945.1 uncultured Methanosarcinales archaeon | reverse complement strand
TGAAAGACTTTTTAAATTCCTTTTCAAACTGTCATTTGGGATTTCATCCCCAAACAGTTTATACGCAATATACCCGCCTAGTCCCTGTCTAAGCATAAGAACAATTTGGTCTTGTTGAACAATAGTTGCAACAGAAAATTGGACTTTGCCATTTTCAATATAATAGCGAGATAATTTTGCCTGTACTGCCATTTCTGCAAAACTAAAGTTATAGCCATAAGAATCCTTATTTATTTCGGTGGGATCTATGCTTCCATTAATCAAATCGTTAATAGTGTAAATAGCATCTGGGATGACAGGACATGTAACCAGTGGGACCTGGGGTAGCTTCCTTGCAGTTCTGTCTGAGATAAAACTGTGCCACAAACTTCTGAAAAAGCCAGAAGATTTATGATTAATCCTTTCATAGAGCTTATCTAGTTCATTTTCAAGATCTACTCCAAAATTTGCCCGCCATCTGAGTTCCAATCCTCTAGAAACTTCTGGTAAGCTTGATTGGAGTTCCTCAGTAACTTTTTTGTCCACATACTCCAAAATCTCTTCAATAGGTTTAACCATTTTTATACATCATTGCATTTTTTCAATTTATTTTGTTATACATCTAGTAACGACCTCATTGAGATTGTATAATTTATCTTTGACCCCTAGAGTATTTTCCGTTTATTTGGTTCTTTCTTTTGAAAAAATATATGACATAATAACTAGAAACTAATTTGTTTGACTTTTTAAACCTTTCTGTTACAACTACTCTAAAATGATAAAGATAACTTTACTAAGCCCAATTTTTCTTTAAAATAACATACTAAAACACACTTCTAAACCGAGAAAGTTATCCTCATTTCTTTCGTTTAATTGGAAACCAATTAAATGGTTCTATACGAGATAAACTCTATTCCAACATCATATAAAACAGTCATTAAGTCATCGGGCACGTTACACAATTTCTTTAATCCTATTTGTCACTTAGAATTATATGAAACACCAATATTTCCTCAAAACACAATAAAACATATAGCAAATGCCTGAAAATGTGCAAGGATTATCAATTAGGATAACATCCAATAAATCAGCAGATAGACAATGCAAAATTATATTAACTAAATTACTTCCCTGTTTTGATCAAAAACAACTTTTTACATTTGTCGCAGATATATTTATTTTTGCCAGACTCGCCTATACTTCTTAAAGGCGTTCTACATTGCACATGCATTGTGCCTAAAAGATGCTCATTTGGGCAGAAAAACTCCCTACAATCTTTAGAATACTTACCATTTTTAAATTTTAGGTCACTGAACTCATAATTTTTATCACATTCTTCGCATCTAACGGTATTATTGCTCTCAATCTTTTTCTCACTAATTCCTTCTAATTTTTCAATAACCTCTTGGATATCCTTAATCTTCCTCCTGATGTAATCTTTATCAACAAAAAATCCATCATAGGCAATCCTATTCCTTGTTATCCTTAAATCATCAATCAATGATATTTCATACTCGTTAAATTCTTTGTAATTGGATTGAATATACTCAACTAATTTTTTATGCGCTCCTTCGCCATAAGTCTTATATCCATCAAGCAAAAGAACAACGCTCATCAACTCTCTGATTACATCATAATATTCTTTTGTGACATTAGAGCTAAACTTAGCAACATCAATACCCTTAACCATCTCGATTGTCGAATCTACCATTTTTAAGATAGATCTTGCTTTTTCCTTGTTGGGAGTTACCTTGATTAAGCCTTCTTCCATTTTAAGAATGACATCCTTAAATATCCTTTAAGCTTATCTCCATTGATAATATTGCTCCTTAATTCTTCACTTAATTTATCAAAGTTCTTCTCAAAAAATAAGTTTATCTTCCTGTTTAGTTCTTTCTCATACTTGCTTAAATCTAATCCCTTTGCATCACATTGTAGATATATATCAATATCACTGCTTTTAACATCCTCGCCTCTTGAAGCAGAGCCAAACAAAATAACCACCTCAGGCATACATTTTTCATCGAGATAATCCAAAAGCCCGGATTCTTTTATTCTTCGTATTATATCTATCTTTTTAAAAATTTAAAATAACTATTGTCCCTATTAGCATAATAAACTGGATATCTATGGATTCTATGCTCTTTCTTGATTATTAGGCTTTCTTTTTCAAGTTCTTCTAGGTACAGTTTAACGGATTTTGGCGCTAACTTTATCTTTCTGCTGATCTCCCTAAGCTGAAACCCAATACCTTCGGGCAGAGGATCGTCAAACAACACTTCTAAAACCCTGTAAATGTTATCTTTTTTCAACATATGTAATAATATTATTACAACTGATATATAAATATTACGTTTTTAAAGCCTCTAGAAACCATCAGAAATACAAAAAATAAAAAAACCCAGGGAGAAATCTTTTGGGGGGATTAGTCCTGGGTGAGAATTTCTCACTACCATTAAGTAATAATAACTAATATATAAACTTTTCGATTTTATTGTCACTTAAAAGGAGTAAATTACATTAGAAAGGTATTTATAGGAGGTTGCGTAAGAGGCTTTTATGTATAAACAGGTTATCCTAGTAAGGCAGGATTTGAAGCTGCCGAAGGGAAAATTGGCTGCTCAGGTAGCCCACGCTTCCACAGAATCCCTTTTAAGAAGCCACAAGGATGATATAACAAAATGGCGCTCTGAAGGGATGAAAAAAGTAGTTCTCAAAGTGCAAGACGATAAAGAGTTGTTGAAATTCAAGAATATCGCAGAAGATAATGGCCTTGTAACTGCGCTAATTACAGACGCTGGAAGAACAGTGGTCGAGCCAGGCACAATAACATGCTTAGGCATTGGTCCCGACAAAGAAGACAAGATTGACAAAATCTCAGGCAACTTGAAGATGGTTTAGAATAGCTATTTAAACTTCGCTTTAAAAAAGACATGCGCTAATTTTAGATGTTAACCCCATTATAATTTGGCAATATTTAAAACTATATCTCTATTTCAAGTATGTATCTCTGTAAAATGGTAGATTTTAGCTATATGCTGGCTCCTATTGAAGGTGTGACAATCAGCTCATTTAGGGCTATTTGCTATAAATACGGCGCCGACCTGACATTCACAGAGATGACAAGGATAGGTGGCCTTGCAAGAAATAACAAGATCTCATGGTCCAGGCTTGAATTGAGAGATGATACTCCTACGGTTATTCAGATTCTTGGCTCAAACGAGCAGCAATTCAAGAAATTCCTTCATAAGTTTGAGCCATCTAACGGATTTAAAGGATTTAACCTTAATTTAGGGTGCTCTGATCCAAAGGCTATAAAACAAGGCCATGGCTGTGCAATGGTAAGAAGGATTAGCAAAACAAGGAGGATAATTAACATATTCAAGGACAATGGTTATAAGGCATCAATAAAAATGAGGTTAGGCATAAACAAAAAGGACAAAGAGAATAAAGTCTATATCCACTTAATAGACGCTATTGATGCGGAGTTTTTTGTAGTGCATGCCAGACATGGCATGCAAAGCTATGATGAGCCTTCTGATTTTAGTGTTTATGCTGAATGTGTTAATACAGGCAAAAAGATAATCGCAAATGGAGACATAAAAACAAGAGAACAGGTAGATTACTTAAAATCAGTGGGTGTACAAGGAGCTATGGTTGGAAGGGCAGCTGTTTTAGATCCTTTTATATTCAATAATTTAAAAGGGATTTCTTCTCCCTCTCTTAAAAATATCTTAGACGAGTATTTAGAACTATCAGCTAAACTCAATGAGCCATCGAGATACAGGAATAATTTAACATTAGTGATGAAGAATATAAAAAAATAAATGCTCCTGTTTTAGAGTAATTCATTATTCATTTGTGTTCTCTAACATATGTTTTAACCGTAAGATTTATATACCACTTGGTATTTTTATCTATCAAATGATAGAAAAATCTACTATTGAACAAGTCTTTGGTACATTTATGGAAAATCCATCAAAAGTGTTTCATCTCAGAGAGCTTTCCAGACTTGTGAAATTTTCAATGCCAACTATAGTTTCAACCACAGATAGTCTAGCAAAGGAAAAACTGTTGGTCAAAACAAAAGGAAAAGTGCTTACCACAGTAAAGGCAAACAGAGAAAATATTAATTTTATTAGGTGCAAGCGGCTTCATAATCTGGAAAGTGTCTATCTCTCAGGAATAGTAGACTACATTTCATCCAGTTACAACCATCCTAGACTTGTAATATTATTTGGGAGTTATTCCAGAGGGGAAGATATTGAAAGATCAGACATTGACATTGCTGTCATTACCAACAAAAAGCTAGATCTAGACTTGGCAAAGTTCGAGAAATATTTAGGAAGAACAATTACAATGCATGAAATCAATGTCGAGGATTTGTCTTCTGAGTTTAAAGCAAACCTTACCAATGGTGTTGTGTTGGAGGGATCCTGGTGAAAGAGTTTGAATTCTTTGTAAATAACGGAGATGTTAAGAAACAAAGTGTTGACAAAAACCTTTCTAAATCTACATTCAAAGATAGTCTTGAGCGGATAGAGTTCACAAAAAGTATAATGCATAAGTCTAAGCCAAAATTCGTACTTGAGAATGCATATGAATCAGCAAGGGAAGCTGCAGATTCTTTGCTTCATTTGGAAGGATTTAAATCTTACTCTCATGAGGCTTCAATAGTGTATCTCGCAAAAAAAGGTTTTAGTGAAAATGACCTATCAGAATTCAACAGATATAGGAAGATCAGGAATGGGATTAAATATTATGGCAAAAGTTGCGATGATTCAGAAGCTAAATCTGCTCTTGTTTTTGCAGAGAAGATAATATCAAGCATAAAAAAGTTATTAGAAGAAAAACTAGATTAATAACTCTTTAAGATTAGGAATGCTTCTGCCGAGAATAGTTTAAAATTTGTATATTTGGAGCACCCCTATCTTTCCAAAAAAGAAGTTTTTCAGAAACAATAAGACAAATATTTATATATTCAAATATACTCTCAACCAAATTAGGGGTTGCGGTTATATTT